>CAMJIC010000183.1 GCA_946405675.1 uncultured Clostridia bacterium | reverse complement strand
CCATCGATATAGGCGACCGCCTCCGCGAGGATCCTTCCGTAACGTTTCTTTGCATTGTGATCCCTTTTCAGAATCAGCTCCTTCAGATACCGGGTCAGGTAATCCCTGGCCTGGGCGACGGTCACCCGGCTCTTTAAAAGGGTGTTGATGTCCCCGCAGGTCTCATCAATCTCGTCCACCCTGCGCCCCAGCTCCTTCAGGTACCGCACCATGGAAAAATAAAGATCCATGGATAGGTAGGTCAGGAATAAGTAGGAGCCCAGGTTTTTCTCACCGATGGAGGCAAACACGCCCTCCATGAACGGCTCTGCTTCCTCATAGGTCCCGGTCTTGAGAAAGTTTTCCAGCATCTTCCGGGAATGGTCATCGGAAACCGCGTCTTTGACATCGAGTGACGCAGTGGACAGATCATCTGATGTCAGTGACGCGGTGCCCGGATCATTTGATTTCAGCGGCGCGGCGGACGACCCACGGAGGACGAAAACACCTGCGGATCCCTGGCCGCCCTGCAGGTCCGCTTCCACGACTCCCTTCTCATTGGTGTAGGCAATCCGGTTCAGGCCGCCGATAAAGCGCCATGAGAAGGCCTTGTTTGCCGAATAGTATGCCTTTTCAATGTCACTGATCCGGTTGACCGTCTGTCCGACTCCGATAAACCAGGTGTGATCTGCTTCCTCCTCCAGCCGCCCTTTCAGCCTCCCAAGCAGGTCATCCCGGGAGCGGATAAGGTCTTCGCCGGAATTGGCAGTGCCGATCAGGGCATAACCATTTTCGTTCCGGTCAAAGAAGAACCACCCTTCCACCTGTTCCGGGATCCTTGCAAGATCACCGCCAAGCTCCGGTCCGGGCATGGCATTGCCCGCGCCATGCACGCTCATCAGCATGACACAGTAATATCTTGCGGAGATATGGATGCCGAGATGGTCTGCCATCGCCAGGATCTCCGTCAGCGGCCTGTCATTGGTAACAAGGGCGCGGAACAGAAGGTTCTTCTCTGCATCCTTCTGTTCCCTGGCCAGCTCCTCGCTCCAGGCGCTGTCCGTCTGGGAACGCTCCGCCTCGATCTTCTCCTGGACGCGGCGGATGCACTCCAGAAGCTTTCCCGGAGGAAGGGGCTTGAGCAGGTAATCCGTCACCCCCAGGGAAACGGCCTGCTGGGCGTATACAAACTCATCATAGCCCGACAGAATGATGATCGCCGTATCCGGAAGCTCCTTCCTGACCAGAGCGGAAAGCTCCAGACCGTCCATGAACGGCATCTTGATATCCGTCAGAAGGATATCCGGCTTTGTCTCCAGGATCATAGGCCAGGCCAGTTCACCGTCGCTTGCCTCTCCGACAAATTCAATATCTTCTTTTTCCCAGTTGATCTGCCGTTTGATGCCTTCACGCATCACGATCTCGTCTTCGACCAAAAAAAGCTTTACCATGATTCCTGCCTCTGATTTTTTAACGCACCACTACAAGCCATATCCCCGCCAGCGGGGCGTCCTGTGGGTGAGCCCCCTCCCGAATCCAAAACCCGCTTCGCCGGGCTAACGACTAACTCCGACTAAGCGGCCGGGATATTCAGCTTACGATCTCTTCATATCCCGGCCGCTAAGTCTACGTAAGCTGTGGATCCCGTCTCGCTCCTGTTAAATGGATTCGGGGAGGGGGCTCACCCACAGGCCGCCCCGCTGGCAGGGATATGGCTGGAAAAAAGCTTCACACAAGAAAAAACTCTGCGATCAGGACAACACCGCAGCACAGGCTTGCGACCTGGAAGAGGCTTGCCCCGAACCATGCGGCCGATATGCCGGCTGCGAGTGCCAGGAGGCCTGAGACTGGTGTCTGGGTGGATTCGATAATCGCGGGAAAGGTCATGACCGCAAGTGTCACGTATGGCACGTAGTACAGAAAAGACTGCAGGAAGGGTGACTTGATCCTGCGCCGGATCAGGGTGATCGGGAGTGCCCGGATCAGGTAGGTCACCGCGAACATGACCAGGATGTACAGATTGATCGGATGGTTCATGTGGATTCCTCCTCCTTCTTCCGGGGAAACAGGATCGCTGCGACCGATGATAAAAGCACCGTCAGGATGATGATCCGGTTCCCTGAGGAAAGTTCCTTGAGATATGGAAGCCGGGAGCATGCGTAGCTGGCGGCGAAGCTGACAATGACCAGCCCGAGGACAACCCGTTCCTTTCTTGCAGGCGGAATGATGACTGCCAGGAACATCCCGAAGAGGGCAACGCTCAGCGCGCTCACAAGCCGAAGGGGCATCAGGTTCCCCACCAGGATCCCGAGGGCGGTTCCCAGTGCCCACAGGGGCGCTGCCACAACGCCTGCCCCGTATGTGTACCATGGATCCAGCTCTCCCGGCTGCTTTGTCTCGATCGCGAAGATCTCATCCGTGATGAAATATGCGACCCCCAGCCGGTGCAGCGGTGAGATATCTGTCGCCAGCTTCTGGCTGATGGCTGTGCTCATCAGCAGATAACGTGCATTGATGATCAGTGTGATCAGTGCCATCTCATACAAAGGCGCCGTTGCAGCGATGACCGTAAAGCCTGCGTATTCCCCCGCTGAGGCAAGGCAAAGGATGCTGGCGAAAAAGCCCTGCACAGGACTCAGCCCCGCATCTTTGGCTGCGACGCCCAGGGCAAAGGCTACCGCAAAATACCCAAGGCCGATGGGAATCCCATCCTTTACTCCGTCCCGAAACGCCTTCCCATGGCTCCAGGGCACCGATTGTGTTTTTTGTTTCATTTCTTCTATCCTGACTCTGTATCACTTCAGAAACGGACAATCAGGCGCGGTTGATCATTGCTGCCTGATACCCTGCGCCGAATCCATTGTCTATGTTCACGACAGATACCCCGCTCGCGCAGGAATTGAGCATCGACAAAAGCGCGCTCAGGCCGCCGAAGTTGGCCCCGTATCCCACGGAAGTCGGTACCGCAATGACAGGGCAGTCGGCAAGGCCCGCAATGACGCTCGCCAATGCGCCCTCCATTCCTGCTACCGCGATAATCACCTTTGCGTTCATAATCTCATCCATATGGGAAAGAAGCCGGTGCAGGCCTGAAACACCCACATCCACAAGACGCACGACTTTACTTCCAAGCGCCATCGCCGTGATGGCAGCCTCTTCACTGACAGGAAGGTCGGAGGTGCCGCCGGACGCGACAACGACTGTCCCTCTCCCGGTGGGTTCGGGCATGCTTCCGATCACCGCGATCCGGGCAGTCTCCCAGTACTGAACCGCGCTTCCCTGAATGTGCGCCTTCACGTAATCAGCCTTTTCCCCGTTCAGCCTCGTCGCAAGGATCGTCCGGACGCCTCCGTCCCACATGCTCTGCGCGATCCCAAGAACCTGTTCCTTCGTCTTTCCTTCGCCATAGATGACCTCCGCGGCTCCCTGGCGAAGCTGGCGGTGGTTATCGATCCTTGCATATCCAAGATCCGTGAAGGGTGCCTCACGAAGCCGGAGCATCGCATCATCAAGGTTCATAGTGCCGCCTTGCACCTGCTCCAGAATTCTTCTTACCTCCATCTGTTCCATGGCCAATTCTCCCGTATCAAATAAATCTCGCTTTCTGACCATCATAACACAATGCTCTTCCCATGTCACAAAAAGCCGGGACGCGAATGCATATCATCTGCCGCTTCGCCCGCGCTATGATAAAAAAACACCATCCACTATTACATGGATGGCGGTGCTGAATCATTCATTTTCTAAGGTACCTGGTAAAGAGATGATCTGCAGATCCTTCAATTTACAGATCATTCATAAAGAACCAGGCAGCAGGCAGCCACTGTCCACTTTAGAGATAATGGGCTCTCAGGAATTCGTCTGTCTCCGGGCTCAGGTACTTCGGAGCAATGTCAAACATCGTCATGGCGCCCCTCCGGCCTTCCTGATTCATGCGCCATGCAGCCCGGGCAACGGCGGCGAGGACGCTTCCGGTAAACTCCGGGTTGGAATCAAGCTTGAGGCTGTATTCGATGACATGCTTCTTGTCTCCGGTTTTGCCGGAGTAGATGACGGATCCTCCGTGGGGAAGCTCGCTGTGATTCGCCTTCAGCTCCTCTTCCGAAATGAAGTTCACGGTCGTATCATAATCCGCATAATAGTTCGGCATCTCCTTGATCTCTTTTTCGATCCGTGCAAGATCCGCGCCTTCTTCTGCTACGACCCAGCATTCGCGGGTATGCTTCTGCCGGGTGGTCAGCTCCGGATTCTTGCCTGAGCGTACCTGATCCAGGGCTTCCTTCACCGGTACCGTATACTGACGGGCGTCCTTCACCCCTTCAATCCGGCGGATCGCGTCGGAATGTCCCTGGGACACACCTCTTCCCCAGAATGTGTAATCACGTCCATCCGGCAGAATGGAATGCGCATACAGCCTGTTCAAGGAAAACATGCCCGGATCCCATCCGCAGGAAATGACACCAACCTTTCCCCCTGCCATGGCTGCTTCGTTCACAGCAGCGAAATGCACGGGAATGTTTGCATGCGTGTCAAAGCTGTCCACTACATTAAAGGAGGATGCATAGGCCGGAGTCTGCTTCGGAAGGTCTGTCGCGCTCCCGCCGCAGATGATCAGCACATCGATCTGATCCTTCATATTCGGAAGCTCGTCCACAGAATATACCTTCGCCTGTTCCGTTGCCAGCTTCACTCCTGACGGATCTCTGCGGGTAAATACTCCCACAAGCTCCTGGTCAGCGTTTGCATTGACTGCCTTCTCAACTCCTTTTCCCAGGTTCCCGTAACCGAGGATCCCGATCCTGATGCTCATCTGCATCCTCCTTTCAAAACTGCAAAAAACAACTCAAAAACGGCAGGCTGCATACCTGCCTTCGGGATAACAGGCAC
>CAMJIC010000182.1 GCA_946405675.1 uncultured Clostridia bacterium | reverse complement strand
TTAGTCGGAGTTACCAGTTAGCCCGGCGAAGCGGGTTTTGGATGAAGGAGGGGGCACACCCACAGGTCGTCCCGCTGGCAGGGGTGTGACTTGCTTTCATTATGGCTGGCACCTGTTTTTTCATTCTGGCAGTTTCATTTGCGCAAGAGGTTGTGCTATAATGTTGAACAAGTGCTGATCCAGTGCACTGAGTTGAAACCAGAACTTTGCGGGTGGAAGAGCAGAGGAGAGAGAGCTTTGGACTGGAATCCACAGGTAACGAATATTCATGATTTGAAAATCAGTGGTTTTGTTCCGCATACGGATGTCACAAAGGACGGCATCCTGTTCTCTGTTGTTGTTCCCGAAGGCAGCAAGGCGAGCCTTCTTCTGTATGAGAAGGGGTCGGAGCGGGTGAAGTGTGAGATCCCGTTTTCCGATGAGCCAAGCCTTGGAAGGGTGTACGCAATGCTGGTCTCCGGCATCCCCGCTGACAGACTGGAATATAATTACCGGATCGGGGGGAAGGTTGTCACAGACCCGTCGGCGCAGATCATTTCCGGGCTGAACCGGTATGGGGAACTGTCCTGCCGCAGGGAGCATCAGATCAGGGGCGCGTTTTTGAACCGTGCCTTTGACTGGGGAGAGAATGAGAAAAGGCTTCGCATCCCGTACAGCGAGTCCGTTTTTTACGAATTGCATGTGAGGGGATTTACGAAAAGCCGCACCTGCAAAGTAAAAAACCGCGGGACGTTTCTCGGTGTGACACAGAAGATCCCCTACCTTAAGGAGCTGGGCGTCACGGCGATAGTCCTGCTTCCGTGTTATGAATTCGATGAGGTCATGCCGGATACGTCACGTACCGGTTGGCGTCCGGAGGGCCTCAGGGAGCTGGTCGCGGGGGCATCCCTTCCGCAGTCGGCGCTGGAAGCGCTTCCGGAGGGGACGGTAGTGAAGACGGAGGACGCACAGGACGGGGGCTACCGGATCAACTACTGGGGATTTGGCCCCGGCTGGCTGTTCGCGCCGAAGCGTTCCTATTGCGCGACTGACTCGCCGGCGGATGAATTCCGCACGATGGTGAAGCTGCTCCATGAAGCGGGCATTGAGGTGATCATGGAGATGAGCTGCCCGGAGGGAACGGATCCTGCCTATATGCAGGCATGCCTTCTGTGGTGGAGGGAGATCTACCATGTAGACGGTTTCCTGATGCTGGCTTCGCAGGACGACGTGAATGCAGTTGCGAAGAGCCCGGCTTTGAGTGATGTCAAGCTGATCTCGGATTATTTTGATACATCACGCATGTATCCGAAGGGGCGGCCGTACCAGTTCAGGAACCTTGCGGAGTATAACGTAGGATTCCGCTATGATGCGAGGCGGTTCCTGAAGGGAGATTCCGACTGTCTGCAGTCATTTGTCTCCAGATGCCGTTACAATCCTAAGGATGCAGGCGTTGTGAACGCGATTGCCGGACATGATGGGTTTACGTTGTTTGATCTGGTCTCTTATAATGATAAGCATAATGAAGCCAACGGTGAGAACAACCGGGACGGAGCATTGAATGAGTTTTCCTGGAACTGCGGTGTGGAGGGCGCATCGAGGAAGCGTGAGATTATGCGCCTTCGCATGAAGCAGATGAAAAATGCGCTTGCGATGGTGATGCTTGCGCAGGGGACGCCGATGATCTGTGCCGGGGACGAGATGCTCAACAGCCAGCAGGGGAATACCAATCCGTACTGTATTGACAGTGAAGTGAGCTGGGTACAGTGGTCCGGGACGAAGGATGCGGTTTCGCTGCACGATTATGTGAAGGAACTGATCATGTTCCGCAGGACGCATCCACTGCTTCACCAGAAGGTTGAGCTGACCGGGTCGAGCCTTGGCGGGTTCTTCCCTGATTTCTCATGCCACGGTTCCAATGCGTGGTTTGCTTCCTTTGACCAGCAGGAGCGAAGCGTCGGCATGATGTACTGCTCGCAGGATCCGGACAGGGAGGCAGTTTACCAGAAGGAGACGAAGCTTCGGAAGGAAGCGAGGAAGCTGAAGAAGGATTCGGAGGAAGTGAAGTTTCCGACTGGTGAGTCTTACCTGTACGTCGCCTACAACCTTCACTGGGAGAAGCGGCAGCTCGCGCTTCCGTATCTGCCGTCCGGGCGGGAATGGCATGTGGTGATCGACACGTCCATCGACCGTTTCTCTAAAGAAGAAGAGAAGGTCTGCGGATGCGGGCAGGATGAGAAGGAGAAGTGTGTCGATATGCCAGGGCGGTCCATCCGGGTACTGGTCGGGTGAGCACAGTATGTGAAGGGCCGGCTGATGAATCCGGGAAGATCCTTACTGTGTGAATGTTTTTTTCTGTGCTATCGGATGAAAAAGGCAGGCAAGATGCGCAGGTAATAGATCCAGGGATCGTTACCCGGTGGGACATGGGAATAAGATGATAAAGCAGGCGCATATCTGCGTGCCAAAGATCACCGACCTGAAGGTCAGGGATGCAGTGATCAGGGATGCAGTGTTTCGGGAAGCGAATATGGACAGTCAGAAGAAAGATGGATACCAGTCGGATATTTCCGATCGGTTTGAAGGTGTGCCGTCAGATGGCAGGATTACATTCCGAAAGGCATCGGGACATCTGAGGACTGTCCTGCACCATAAATATCTTGTGGCGCAGGGATGTTTTCAGGTGGGGCTGTACTATCAGGGTGTGATGCATGACCTTTCCAAGTTCTCGCCGGAGGAGATTCTGAATGGGTTCCGCTATTACCAGGGCGGGAAGCAGAGCCCGAACAATGGGGAACGGGTCATGAAGGGGTATTCTGCTGCCTGGATGCACCATAAGGGACGCAACAGGCATCATTTTGAATATTGGACAGACTACAGCATTGAAGCGGCCAGGAAGGGAGAGCCTGCGCTGGACCCGGTGCAGATGCCAAGGCGTTATGTGGCAGAGATGCTGATGGACCGGATCGCGGCATCCAAGACCTATATGAAGGAAAATTACACGGATGCTTCGCCGCTGGAATATTACAGGCGCGGCAAGGCCGGGACGCGCATGCATCCCCAGACAGCAAAGGAGCTGGAATTGATGCTGAAGATTCTGGCGAAAAAAGGAGAGCGAAGGTGCTTTCATTTTGTAAAAAACTACTACCTGCGCGGTGGTGAAATCTGAAGGGAGACGAACACGACATGAACAAGGATCACAAGGTACTCTACAGTGGGATGCAGGCGACCGGCAATCTGACGCTTGGGAATTATCTCGGAGCGCTAAAGAACTGGGTCGGGCTGGCGGATGAATATGAATGTTATTACGGCGTCATGGACCTCCATTCGCTGACCGTGCGGCAGAACGCGCCGGAATTCCGCGCCCATGCAAGGGAGCTGATGATGCTCTACATTGCGGCCGGGATTGATCCGGAGAAGAATGTTCTGTACCTGCAGAGCAGCGTCCCATGCCATGCGGAGCTGGCCTGGATCCTCAACTGCTTTACTTACATGGGAGAGCTGCAGCGCATGACGCAGTTCAAGGACAAGGCTGCGAAGCATGCGGATAACGTGAATGCGGGTCTTTTTACTTATCCGGTCCTGATGGCGGCGGACATCCTGCTTTATCAGTCAGACGTGGTTCCCGTAGGGAAGGATCAGCTGCAGCACCTGGAGATCACACGGGATATCGCGCAGCGCTTCAACAGCATTTACGGCGATGTGTTCACCGTACCGGAACCTTATATCGGGAAGATCGGCGCGCGCATCATGTCCCTGCAGGATCCGTCGAAAAAGATGTCAAAGTCGGATGAGAATCCGAATGCCTCGATCTATCTGATGGATGATCCGGATACGATCCGGAGAAAATGCAAGCGTGCGGTCACGGATTCCGAGGCGACGATCGCCTACCGTGATGAGCAGCCCGGACTGAAGAACCTGTTTGACAGCTACTGTGCGTGCATGGACAAGACACCGGACGATGTGGTGAAGGAATTTGCCGGATGCGGCTATGGGCAGGTAAAGGAAGCGGTGTCGGAAGCTGTGATCGGTGTGCTGAAGCCGCTCCAGGACAGGGTGAAGGAGCTTGCGGTTGACAAGGCATATATCGATAACGTGATGAAGACAAACGCGGAACGGGCGTATTATGCCGCGAACAAGACGCTGCGCAAGGTGAAGAAGAAGGTCGGGCTGACGGACATCCGCTGAACGGGAACGTGCCCGGGCATAACGGTTCAGAATCCGGTTTTGAACAGTTACATCCCGGGCGATGATTCCATCCCGTGTACCTGTGATTCCTTCGCCTGTGATTCCTTCCGGAGCCTGCCCGCGAGGATGCCGGCCTGCTTCAGGTTTTCAATATAGCTTCTGCCAAGGTCGCTCAGCTCGACCCTGGCTTTTTTTATGTAGCCGATCGTCATCGTGTCATTGCTCTCGAGGGGGACGGCGACGTAGTCCGATCCGTTCAGGTCCTCTGTGATGATGCCGGAGCAGAGGGTGAATGCATTGACACCCTTCATCAGGTTCAGCATGGTAGCCCTGTCGTCTGTCTTGATGATCTTTTTGTACTCGTAGGTGCTCAGGACTTCTTCGGCGAAATAAAAGGAATTGTAATCCCCCTGTTCAAAGGACAGGCAAGGATAGGGCTGCAGCTGTTCGATGGAAATGGAAGCGCGGGAGGCGAGGGGATGGCCTTTCCACAGGTATACGGAGATGGAGCAGTCGAACAGGGGGTAGAATTCCAGCCCGTATTCGTGGAAGATCTTCGTGAGGGCCTCGCGGTTGAAATCATTCAGGTACAGGACACCAAGCTCGCTTTTCATGTTGCGCACATGGGTCATGATCGTGTGCGTCTTGGTCTCATGGATCGCGAACTCGTAGTTTTCCAGCCCGAACTCATTGGCCGTCTGGATGAATGCCTTGACGGCAAAGGAGTAATGCTGGGTGGAGACGGAGAACCTGGGTTTGCGAGTCGCCCTGTCG
>CAMJIC010000181.1 GCA_946405675.1 uncultured Clostridia bacterium | reverse complement strand
TTCGCTAAGAACCGACGCTGCGGATGCCCTCCTCGTGCAATCCATAGCCTGCCCGACCGTTCAGTGAACAGCAACCTGGCCAGAGTGTGACTTGTAACGTCAGTTTGACCATTTTCAGTATATCGCAGAATCTGTTAGGCGTGAATGAGAAAACTGTGTTATGATGTATGAAGAAGTTGAACACATACACAAAGGCGAAGTTTTTTTCGGCGGCATTCGACGTGCCGGACACAGGCTTTCCCCGGAACCTGCTCACGAAGCATTACCAAGCGAAGAAATCATTTTCAACAGGAGGATCAAATGGCTGACAAATATAACATCTGTCTGGATATCGGCGGTACAAAGGTACTTGGAGCAATTTTCGACAAAAATGACCAGATCATCTGCCGCTACAAGAAGAAATCCACTGAAAGCGGCAGTTCCTCGCAGAACGTCCAGGAGGTCATCATCAGCGTGGTGGAAGAACTGCTCTCTTCCTCCGGACTGAAAAAGAGCCAGATCAATGCAATCTCCGCAGGCGCCCCCGGTGTCATCGATCAGGGAGCCGGAATCATCCTTTTCACGCCGAACCTTCCGTTCAGAAACTATGACATCCGCACGCCCCTTCAGGATAAATTCGGCGTCCCCTTCTACATCGGCAATGATGTCAACGTAGGCGTGCTCGGAGAATACCGCTACGGCGCAGCCAAGGGATATAATAACGTCGTAGGCTTCTTTGTGGGAACCGGAATGGGCGGCGGCCTGATCCTGAACGGCTCGCTCTTTACCGGCAGCGGATTCAAAGGCGCGGAATATGGCCATATGATCCTCGATCCGGAAGGACCCTTGTGCGGCTGCGGACAGAGAGGATGCCTGGAGGCATTCTCCAGCAAACAGGGGATCTCCTCCTATATCAGGCAGCAGGTGTCCAGGGGCAGAGAATCCATGATGGCCGAACAGGTGCAGAACGGTGTCTTCCGCAGCAAGTACCTCAAGAAAGCGCTGGCCAATCATGACACAGTCACGGAGGAAGCAATCGACCGTGCCTGCCATTACCTCGCCATCGCCACCGGCAACCTGATCAATACCATCAGCCCGGATGTCGTCATCTACGGCGGAGGCGTCGTGGAAGCGACCGGCGACCTGTTCCGTGATAAGGTTCTTGCCGAGATCGACCGCTACTGCATGACATCCATCCGTCCCACCGTCGAGCTGAAGACAGCAGCGCTTGGAGACGACTCCAACATCTATGGCTCTCTTGCCATGATCAAGGACGCGGAAGCCGCCGGTGAGGCTAAGAAGAAAAAGAAGTAAGTCATGGCGTAACTGTTCAGGACAGCCCGAAGCACTTGCTGCTGAGGGCGTATGAAAGTGTAGATTAAGTGACATCGGGCGATTCAGGATGCGAAGCATCGCCCGATGCGTAACTGTTCAGAACAGGTTCTGAACAGTTACGTCATGGCAGTCTTTTCCATGACTGGCGAGACACCGGGATGACAGGAAGCTGTTCCAACATCATACAGAGCGTTGGAACGGTTCCTGTCATCCCGGCGTCAGACATCTTTGCGGCGCATGGGCGCTTCTTTTTCAGAGTAACTACACCGACTGACAACAACGCGGCAAATCCATGCGAAAACAAGCCGGATGCATGCGTTATTTATCTACAGATCCTAAGGATCTGTTACAGAATAACTTGTACATCTGACTTGTCCAAACGCTCATCTGCTGCGTTGGAAAGCCTCGCCGTAGTAAGTTGTTTCAGAAATAATACCAGACACAGGCGGTTTCAGAAAAAATATCAGACACAGGTGGTTTCAGGATAAATGATTCCGGATCTGGCCCATCCGTTCCTGTACATTCACCTTCGTGATCACGGAATAACCGGAATCGATGTAATTCTCCTCTTCCGCAGCCGCTGCTCCCTGCCCTGCCTGATCCGTCATTGCGCTGCTTTCAGCAGTCATGTTGCCGCTGTCAGCTGGCATCCTGTTTGTCTCATCAGACTTCACGGTGCCATCCTCCGGAATGCCGTCTTCCCCGTTTTTCCAATAGTCAGAGAGCATCTTCACTGCGCCAAATCCCATCTCATACGGATTCTGCGCAACCGTCACCAGGTTCTCATAATGCTCATCCTCCATGATCCGCTCACAGACAGATCCGTTCCCGTCAAATCCTATGAATACCGTATCAGAGAAAGCATCATTTCCTTTCGCCATCTCAATCGCCGTCACTGCAAGGAGATCATTATAACATGCGACAATGCCGACCCCATCCGGATGCTTCTCCATGATCTGCTCCATTGCTTCGCGCGCCCCGTCAGCGCTCTTATCCGTCGGATATACCTCGCTCAGCCAGATCCCTCCTGATATCATGACACCGCCCCGGTAACCTTCCCTCCTGCTTTCCTGATTAAAATCGCCGTCGACCCCGCCGATCATCACGCAATCAGGCCTTGCCCTGCCAAGCGCCTTGGCCATCGAGACAGCCTTCTTCGCTCCCGCAAGCGCCGCAGTCTCGTTGTTGGTTCCGATCCTTCCGATCACACACAGCGCGCTGACAGGCGCATCCATCACGACTACCGGTACGTTCACATTCTCAAGAACCTGTTCCGTCCGCTCCCGGTCGATTGCCGCAATCACATATCCGTCATACCTCCCATAATCCAGATCCTCCTTCAGCATTGCAAGCTGCTCATCCGAAGCAATGGAACTCGATACACTCTCCACCGTAATCTCAATCGCAGGATCACTGTTCCCGTACGCAATACAGCCCTGTGCCACGTATCCCCAGTATTCAGAAGAAAAAGAATATGTGAGCACAGCCACCTTGCGAGCCTTTGCCGGTTCCGCCCCATTCTCTTTCTCCGCGGCAATTCCGGAAAGCGGGGAGCATACTGCCACAAGCAGGCTCCCTGCAATCCATATGCCAGCGGCTGAAGCAAAATGCCTTTTCATACATTCCCTCCGATGATCTGGTTTCTCCCGTTCTTTTTCGCATGGTACAAATTGTCATCCGCCATGCGGATCAGCGCTCTCATATCCGCGACGGTCGCACAATCCGCAGATGCCAGCCCTCCGCTGACCGAGACCGGGATCCTGCGCCCCTGGAATTCAACCACCTGGAACTCCGAAAGCCTGTCAGCCAGCCTTCGTATTTCGTCCTCCGGCATATCCTGCAGGAGCACGAGGAATTCATCTCCCCCATACCGGAAGCAGGAATCCTTCCCAAACACAGACGCGAAGAATGCCGCTGCCTGCTTCAGGGTCTCATCCCCGGCATCATGCCCCTCCTTGTCGTTGATCTCCTTAAAATGGTCAAAGTCAATGAACAGCATGGAAATATGCCTCGTCTCTCCTTCCAGCTGGTCAAACACCTTCCGGAGCATATGCCGGTTGTTCAGCCCTGTCAGCTCGTCTGTAAAGGAAATCCTGCTGAGTGCCTTCATGTTTTTCCTGATCCGCAGGTTCATCAGCAAAAGCAGCCCAAGCACCATGACCGCCGCCCCGATCGCGGCTTCCATCAAGTATTCTTCTTTCGTGATCCATCCACCCATCCATGTCCCCTCCAGGGCAAGGATCCCATTCGGAACGGGAAACAGGTACCTGACCGGGTTTTGCAGCGTCCTGCCCGTATCATTCATCAGCATCTGGTCCCCATTCCTTTGGTCCAGGCGGTACAGAACAAGATCTGACCGTGTGCTCGCCTCTTCCAGCTGAATCGATGAAAGAAGCTGCGAGACACGGGCCGTGACAATAGAATATCCCCAGAAACTTGGGTTCCCAACCTTATCCTTTACATAGACCGGATGGCAGAAAACCAGGCGGAAATCTCCATCCTCCAGTGCCTCAGGCGCAGAAACCGTATCAAGGCCCGTGTACCGGCATCGAACAGCGCTGGTGCTGAAGCTGCCGGTCTTTTCGATATCCGTCCCGATCACCCCCGAGAAAGAATACGGGTACACATACTGGATCACACCATCCGGCGCAACCTGCAGGCTTTCGATCATGTCACCTCCGAAATCCTTCAGGATCTTCTCCGAACGGTTTGAAAAATCCTTCACCTCGCCGCCGTTCGCCTGGATCAGGTTATCCCATACGACCGTCAGGAAATCCACTGACTGGAACTTTCCCTTGATCTGGTACTCCGCAATCGTTTCCAGTTCAACCCGGATCATCGTTTTTCTGGTACGTATCAGCGAGACGTTAATCAACGCAATCGTCACCACGACACCTGCCGCCAGCAATATCAAATTTACCCAGAAAGAAGAAATTCTTTTCATAAACTCATTACCCTGTCTGCCGCTTCGGTCTGCCCGATCCGCAAAGCAACCACTTGTTTATACTATCACACATGAACTGTAATTGTCTGCACAACAAAAATGCCAGCACAGAAAAAACTGCCTGACAATTTTATCATTCCTTTTATTCTGTTTCTTCTATAATCTTTGATTCCCGCATTTTCACCCGCAATTTTCCGTGTTGGATGAAATTATAATGCAAAACCCGACTGCACACACTCAACAAAGCAGGAACGCTCAGATTACACGATCATCATCGAGCTTTCAGGAATAATTCACCCCGCAGACATAAGGAGTCATGATTCTGCCTCATTTTTGGAACAGGAGCGATCCTGTCAGGGGAACAAATAGAACAGAAAACCCGCATAAATACTGAGCCTTTCAGTTTTTCCAGTATCTATGCGGGTTTCACATAATCAGCAGATGACGGGAATCGAACCCGCCTCCCCAGCTTGGGAAGCTGGTGTTCTACCGATGAACTACATCTGCAGGAAGCCTGGATCGAACGATTATTCTTTCCTCAGAACAATTATTCTTTCCTCACAAACCTTACATTCGGTATATTACGCACTTTTGTGAGATTTGTCAACACCTTCATGCGCATGTAATGAACTTTTTTAGTAACTGTTCAGGACAGCCCGAAGCACTTGCTGCTGAGGGCGTATGAAAGTGT
>CAMJIC010000180.1 GCA_946405675.1 uncultured Clostridia bacterium | reverse complement strand
GGAGACGGAGAACCTGGTTTTGCGAGTCGCCCTGTCGATGAAACGCTCCTCCAGCATGCCATACTGGGCGATGATCTGCCGGGCATACCCGAGGAATTCCTCTCCATCCTGCGTGATGGAGATCCCGCGGTTTGACCTGAGAAAAAGCGTCAGGCCAAGCTCCTTCTCCAGTTCACGGATTGTGCTTGAAAGAGAAGGCTGTGTGATGAACAGTCGGTGGGCAGCTTCGTTCATGCTGCCGCAGTCGGCAATCGTGATCGCATATCGCATTTGCTGGAGCGTCATAAAAATCTTTCTCCTGCTGTGAAGACAGACCGTGGTCTGTCCTTTGCCGGGAACGGCATGAGCGTACCATACACGGAAGCATTTTTCCATATGTGTATATCAATTTTTGATCAGGAGCAGGGCAAGTAACAAGTCACACCCTGGCCAGGACGTGACTTGTAACCAGGGCAAAGGTGTGATTTGAAAGTTCAAGACAGAATTCTTTCCCATATGGGTGGAATCTGATATAATCGGGTGCGGAAATGATTTGCTGCCGGGCGGTCTGTGCCCGGCAGAGGAAATTTCGGTATCGCAAATCGTGTATGAATAATACATAACGAAGCCAGAAAGGGAAATCTATCCATGAGTGAGATCGAGGTCAGACATCTGTCAAAATCATTTACGCAGAAGGATCTGAAGGTAGACGCGCTGAGTGATATCAATATCAATATCGAAAAGGGGGACATCTATGGGATTATCGGGATGTCCGGCGCGGGGAAATCAACGCTTGTGCGCTGCCTGAACTATCTGGAGCGCCCCACGGACGGCCAGGTTATAGTACGGGGCCAGGAGCTGGGATCCCTCAGTGAGAAGGAGCTCCGCCAGGCGCGCATGAAGATCGCGATGATCTTCCAGTCCTTCAACCTGCTGCAGCAGAAAAATACGGTGGACAATATTTCATTTCCGCTGAAGATCCAGGGATTCCCGATGAAGGAGGCAAGAACCAAGGCGAAGGAGCTGCTTCAGACAGTCGGGCTTGCGGATAAGGCAAAGAGCTATCCCAGTCAGCTTTCCGGCGGACAGCAGCAGAGAGTGGCCATCGCAAGGGCGCTTGCCTGTGATCCGGACATCCTTCTGTGCGATGAGGCAACGAGCGCCCTCGACCCGCAGACAACCGACCAGATCCTGGAGCTGATCAAACAGATCAACGAGACCATGGGGATCACAGTGGTGATCATCACGCATCAGATGGCGGTCATCCAGAAGGTCTGCAACCGGGTTGCGATCATTGAAAACGGGCACCTTGTCGAGGAGGGGAAGGTCATTGACATTTTCTCCCATCCGAAGTCACGCGCGGCGAAGGAGCTGATCCTCCGTGACATTCACGGGGAGCCGCATGGGCTGATGGATCCCATCGATGAGATTACGGAGGGGAAGAAGATCCGTATCGTTTTCACTGCGAACTCTGCGTTTGAACCGGTTGTTTCCAACATGATCCTGAAGTTCGGCCAGCCGGTCAATATCCTGAAGGCCAATACCAGGAATGTCGGCGGCGTGGCGAAGGGCGACATGATCCTTCAGCTTCCGGCTGACAGGGAGACGAGGCTTCAGATGGAGGATTACCTCAGGGAGAGAGGACTTGATGTTGAGGAGGTGACAGACTGATGAACAGCCAGACATTCCATCTTCTGATGAATGGACTGTGGGAAACGGTCTACATGACACTGGTGTCCACTTTGCTCGGATACCTGATCGGACTGCCGGTGGGCATTCTTCTGACCGTGACGGACAAGGAGGGGATCCATCCGAATGCCTTTGTGTACCGCATTGTGGACGTGATCATCAATATCATGCGGAGCATCCCGTTTTTGATCCTGCTGATCCTGCTGATCCCGTTTACCAGGTTCCTGGTCGGGAAAAGCTACGGAACCACAGCAACCATTGTCCCCCTGGTGGTGTCTGCGGCACCATACATTGCCCGCATGGTGGAGTCTTCCCTGAAGGAGGTTGACAGTGGCGTGATCGAGGCCGCCCGTTCCATGGGTGCAAGCAATTGGACGATCGTATTCCATGTCCTTCTGGTAGAGGCGAAGACATCCCTGATCGTCGGTGCGACGATCACACTGGGAACGATCCTTGGCTACTCCGCGATGGCAGGAACCGTCGCAGGCGGCGGCCTGGGAGATATCGCGATCCAGTACGGCTACTACCGCTGGAAGACGGATATCATGCTGATCACCGTTGCCCTGCTTGTTATTCTGTTCCAGATCTTCCAGATGATCGGAATGAAGATCGCGAGCGTGCTGGATCACAGGAAGTGAGCAAATGTGTTGTACCCCGCAGTGGGCAATTCAGTGGGTGAGGTGTTTTGTAAAAATGCGGAAAACTGTAAACGGTTATAGAGCGAACCTATAACAGATTATAGTTTTCCTGTATTATCCATTTTCCGGGTGGTGTGTTATCATCGTTCCCATGAAAAAGTTTCATCATGATAAGTGATCAATGGAGGAGGTTAGATTATGAAGAAACAGGTTATTTCAGCTATCGTTACAGGTGCTTTTGTCCTTGGCGCGCTTCCGGTGAGCGTTTTCGCGGATGACCTTGAGACGATCACTGTTGCGGCGACGGCTGCTCCGCATGCTGAGATCCTTGAAGAGGCAAAGCCGCTTCTGGAGGAGAAGGGATATGAGCTGGATATCCAGGTCTTCGCGGATTATGTTCTTCCGAATGATGTAGTGGATTCCGGTGAGGTGGATGCGAACTATTTCCAGCACATCAATTACCTGAATTCCTTCAATGAGGAGCAGGGAACCCATCTGGTCGATGCGGGCGAGATCCACTATGAGCCGTTCGGCATCTATGCCGGCCAGAAGGAATCCCTGGATGAGGTTGAGGACGGGGATACGGTTGCGGTTCCGAATGATACCACCAACGAGGCAAGGGCGCTCCTTCTGCTGGAGGCACAGGGCTGGATTACTTTGGATCCGGAAGCAGGCATCACTGCGACGCCGGAGGATATCACGGACAATCCCTACAACCTGGAGATCGAGGCATTTGAGGCGGCGCAGGTTGCGCGTCATATCGATGAGGTTTCCTATGCGGTCCTGAACGGGAACTATGCCCTTGAGGCCGGCCTGAATGCGGGAACCGATGCCCTTGCGGTTGAGACCGCTGATTCCGATGCGATCCAGCAGTATGTAAATGTGATCGCGGTCAAGGAAGGCAATGAGGATGATCCGAAGATCCAGGCGCTTGTTGAGGTTCTCAAGAGCGATGAGATCAAGGAATTCATCAACGAAAAATATGAAGGCGCTGTCGTTCCCTTTGAGGGCGAGGTCGCCGTGGCTGAGACTGAGGTTGAGACAGAGGCGGAGTGAGAAGCTGTAACCGGATTCACTGGGCAGATTGCGCCGGATGATTCTTCGAGACTGCCGGCCGGAATAAGGGCGTGTAGTAAGTGATCAGCTACAGTCCTTGATCAGATGGGAGATAAAAGAGGGAGAAGGCGGGATGCGCTTCTCCCTCTTTTCATGAAAGAATCATAAGGAGCTGTTCAGTACAGTCACTTGCGGAACCGCAAGTGACGTATGAAAACGTAAATAATGCAGTCAAAAGAAAGGAATCAATGGTAAGATGGCTGGTTCGACATTTGGGACTGTGTTCCGGGTAACGACCTGGGGGGAAAGCCACGGGAAAGGCGTCGGCGCTGTTGTGGACGGATGCCCGGCGGGGCTTTGGCTGAGTGAGGAGGATATTCAACGGTACCTTGACCGGAGAAAGCCGGGACAGAACCGTTATACGACAAAGCGGTCGGAAGCGGACAGGGTTCAGATTCTTTCCGGGGTGTTTGAGGGAAGGACGACTGGTACGCCGATCTCACTGTTTGTGCCGAATGAAGATCAGAGGTCGAAGGATTACGGCAACCTGAAGGATGTGTACCGCCCCGGCCATGCGGACCTTGGATTTGATAAAAAGTATGGATTTCGCGACTACCGGGGCGGAGGCAGGTCTTCCGGAAGGGAGACCATAGGCCGGGTGGCAGCAGGCGCGATCGCCGCAAAAGTTCTGGAGGAGCTGGGGATCCGGATTTTGGCGTATACCTGCGCGGTCGGGCCTGTTTCCTGCAGCCCCGGTAATTTTGATGAAGCGCATCTGGCGCAAAGCAGGCTGAACATGCCTGACCCGGAGGCGGAAAAGAGGGCTGAGGCATATCTGGAAGAGTGCATGAGGAAGGGGGATTCTTCCGGCGGCATGGTGGAGTGCATTGTCGATGGAATGCCGGCAGGGATCGGTGAGCCGGTGTTTGACAAGCTTGACGCGATGCTGGGGCAGGCGATCTTTTCCATCGGTGCGGTGAAGGGCGTAGAGATCGGAGACGGGTTCATGGCCGCAGCGGCACTGGGATCGGAGAACAATGATCAGTATGCCTGCACGGTCCCGGAACCATCCGTACAGGAGGATGTACAGAAGGATACTGACTTGTGCCATGGGACACAGCAGGGAAGGCATGGAACGGAAGAATGCGTGCTGCCGGAAGGCGTGTACAAGAAAACGAACCATGCGGGCGGGATCCTTGGCGGCATAAGCGACGGAAGCCGGATCCGGATCAGGGCCGCATTCAAACCGACTCCTTCGATCTCATTGCCGCAGCAGGCCCTGGGACGGGATGGAAAGCTAAGGAGTCTTGAGATCAAAGGACGGCATGACCCGCTGATCGCGCCCCGGGCAGCAGTCGTTGTAGAGTGCATGACAGCGATCACGATCCTGGATCTGATGATGAGAAATACAGGAGCGAGGATAGAATTTCTGCGGGAGAGCTACAGGAGATGAGAGCCATGCAGGTGGCAGGGCAGGGGTGTGAGTTGTTTCTGCGGCGAACCGGTCTGGAACACTTTCCGGACAGGTTCTGCACAGGTAATTGTTCAGAACCTGTTCTGAACAGTTACGCATCGGGCGATGCTTCGCATCCTGAA
>CAMJIC010000179.1 GCA_946405675.1 uncultured Clostridia bacterium | reverse complement strand
CGCCAGGGAATCCAGGAAGCAGGCTGCCAGCCTTCCAAGGCCGCCGTTTCCGAGGGCAGGATCCCGCTCCTCATCCTCAACCGCGTCAATGTCAAGACCCATTTCCTCCAGGGCTTCCTTCACATCCTGATACGCAGTCAGGTTAATCAGCGAATTGCCCAGGGCACGTCCCATCAAAAATTCCATGGACATATAGTAAAGGATCTTCGGATCCTCCTTCATCATCTCCTGGGTGGTCGCCATCCAGTTATCGATGATCACATCCTTCACCGCGTAAGAGACCGCCTGGAAGATCTCCTGCTGGTTCGCCTCCTCCAGATTCTTCCGGAACAGACTGCGCACATTTCCCCTTACCTCATCCTGAAACACCTTCTTATCAAACTTTGATTTCTCTTTCTTTGCCATGCCGGATCATCTCCCCCTTTTTCTTACCGCCAGCGTCACACGTTCTCCGTTTACGGTCCATTCCTTGACAAATGCATCCTCCGGAGCATCTCCATAGGCCACCGTATCCGCCAGCACTTCCTTCTTCAGCTGATCCTCAAATTTCTCCAGGATCGAGCGGATCTTCTCATTCTTTGATTCACAGACATCGATATGGTCCTGAACCTCAAATCCTGCCTCCTTGCGCATCGTCTGGATCTTGGAGACCAGCTCCCTCACAAAGCCTTCCTCCAGAAGCTCCGGCGTCAGGTTCGTGTCAAGCACCACCGTGATCTGACCGCTCTGCTGGGTGACGAAGCCTTCCGTCTGTTTGGTCTCGATCAGCAAATCTTCCCGCGTCAGCTCAACGGTATCCGACCCCACCTCAAAACGGAGGACGCCGTTCTCATTGAGCTGGTCCATCGCCAGACTGCCGTCCACATTGCCCAGGTACTTCTTGATCCCGCCAAGGAGCTTTCCGTACTTCGGCCCGACGGTCCTCAGCTGCGGCTTGAAGGTGTAGTCTGTAAACGCCCTGACATCATCCGTGAATTCGATCGCCTTGACATTCAGCTCATCAGTCACGATGTCCGCATAATACTTCGGCAGCACCTCCTCCGCTTTCACAAGCATGCGGGCGATGGGCTGGCGGTTCTTGATATTCGCGTCATTCCTGGCGGCACGGCCCATGACCACAATGCTCAGGGCCTCGCCCATCTTCTGCTCCAGCTCCCCATTGATCAGGCCTTCATCGGCTGATGGGAACAGGCACAGATGGATCGACTCCAGCGCGTCCTTTTCCACCCTGCGGACGATGTTCTGATAAATCTCCTCCGTCATGAAGGGGATCATCGGTGCCGCGCACAGGCACAGGTTCTTCAGGGCATGGTAAAGCGTCATATAGGCACAGATCTTATCTGTCTCCATCCCGGATGCCCAGAAGCGGTCGCGGCATCTGCGCACATACCAGTTCGACATATCGTCCACAAACGATTCGAGAGCGCGCGCCGTCTCCGGGATCTTATATGCGGCAAGGTTGGAATCCGTGTCACGGATCATGGTATTCATACGGGACAAAAGCCATCTGTCCATGACCGGCAGGGCATCCTCCTCCCCGGCTTTCACCTTCTGAAGCAGCGCGTCATACATCTGCTCATACTGCGACGGGTCAAAATCATCGATATTCGCGTACAGCACATAGAACGCGTAGGTGTTCCACAGCGTTCCGAGGAACTTCCTCTGCCCCTCCTGCACCGCCTTGTCATGGAACCGGTTCGGGAGCCATGGCGCCGAGTTGCTGTAGAAATACCAGCGGATCGCGTCCGCGCCGTGCTTCTTCAGCGCTTCAAAAGGATCCACCGCATTTCCCTTCGACTTCGACATCTTCTGGCCGTTCCCGTCCAGCACAAGGCCAAGCACGATGACATTTTCATAGGGCGACTTGTGGAACAGGATCGTCGACTCCGCCATCAGGGAATAAAACCATCCCCTTGTCTGGTCAACCGCCTCGGAAATGAACGCGGCGGGGAACTGCTGCTCGAAGATCTCCTTGTTCTCAAACGGATAATGATGCTGGGCAAAGGGCATCGCGCCGGAGTCAAACCAGCAGTCGATGACCTCAGGCACACGCTTCATGGCCTTCTTCCCACAAGAGGGACAGGTACAGACGAACTCATCGATATACGGCCTGTGCAGCTCCACCGTCAGGGCATCCTCCCGGCCGGAGCGTTCCTTCAGCTCCTGTCTGGATCCGATGCAGACCTGCTCGCCGCACTCCTCACATTCCCATACAGGAAGCGGAGTTCCCCAGTAGCGGTTCCGGCTGATTCCCCAGTCCTGCACATTCTCCAGCCAGTTTCCGAAACGACCGGAGCCGATCGTCGGCGGGATCCAGTTGACCGTATTGTTATTCTCCACCAGCTCATCCCGCACCTGTGTCATCTTGATGAACCAGGACTCCCTCGCGTAATAGATCAGCGGGGTATCACAGCGCCAGCAGTGGGGATATTCATGCTCAAACTTCGGCGCGTCAAACAGCTTCCCTTCGCGCTCCAGATCCTTCAGGATGACCGGGTCCGCCTTCTTGACAAAAAGCCCTCCGTAGGGCGTATCCGCCGTCATGTTTCCCTGGCCGTCAACAAACTGGATGAACGGCAGATCATAGTCCCGGCCGATCCGTCCGTCATCCTCACCAAAGGCCGGCGCGATATGGACAATGCCGGTACCGTCTGTCATGGTGACATAACGGTCGCAAGTGACGAAATGCGCCTTTTTGCGCTGTTTTGCGGCCACCCTTCCCGCCGCCTCGAACAACGGCTCATAGGGGCGTCTCTCCAGGTCTGTCCCGACATAGGTCTCCAGGACCTCATAGGCCGGCGCGTCCCCATCCGAAAGAGAGCCAAGCACCTTGTCCGCCAGCGCCTTTGCCAGGATATAGGTATAACCATCCGCCGCCTTCACCTTGACATAGATCTCATCCGGGTTCACGCACAGCGCTGTATTGCTGGGCAAGGTCCACGGCGTGGTGGTCCAGGCGAGATAGTACACTTCCTCTTCATCCAGCGCCTTGAAGCGGACGATCGCAGAGCGCTCCTTCACCAGTTTGTAGCCCTGCGCAACCTCCTGGGAACTCAGCGGAGTCCCGCAGCGCGGACAGTAAGGAACAACCTTAAAACCCTTGTACAGGAGCCTGTTCTCCCAGATCTTCTTCAGCGCCCACCACTCGGACTCAATATAATCATCGTAGTAGGTAACATAGGGGTCTTCCATGTCAGCCCAGAAGCCGACTGTATCGGAGAAATCCTCCCACATCCCCTTGTACTGCCATACGGATTCCTTGCATTTCTGGATGAACGGCTCCATGCCGTACTCCTCGATCTGCTCCTTCCCGTTCAGGCCCAGCTCCTTCTCGACCGCAAGCTCTACCGGCAGCCCATGGGTATCCCACCCGGCCTTCCGGGGGACATACTCGCCCTTCATGGTATGGTAGCGCGGAATCATGTCCTTGATGACGCGCGTCAGGACATGTCCGATGTGCGGCTTGCCGTTTGCGGTAGGCGGGCCATCGTAAAAAGTATAATACGGGGCTCCCTCCCTGACCTTCATGCTCTTGCGGAACACGTCTGCTTCCTTCCAGAACCGGTTGACGCCCTTCTCGCGCTCAACAAAATTCAGGTCGGTGTTTACCTTGTCATATCGCATTTGTCATTCCCCTCCGCGGGATACCTTTCTCGTCAGCATCCCGGCTGTCCATATTGATAAGTTATCCTGTATCTATGTCGGCAGCCTCCCGCTTTCCTGTACAGATCCTGTGGTACGCCGCTTCGTATAGTTCTGAATATTATAAGTTTTCCCTTGTTTACATGTCAATTTGGGAAATCACGAAAATGGCCGTTCCATCCGCAGGAAAGAAGTCATATTGCAATAAAGAAATCATCCTGCAATATGGATCTGTCACGTAATCGCATTTACATCCCGCACAGGCAGCATTACAAATCCCCCCCGCCAGCAGGCCGGCCTGTGGATGTGACTTGTAACCAGTAAATCCAGATTCGCGGCCGGTACAAATTCAAAAGGGTGCATTTTTTTAAATGTGTGATAAGATAGATTCTCAGATACACCGTTCCATCAATAATCAGCACAAGGAGTTTTTCCATGTTAAGAGGACTTTTCAGCCTGGACAATCCCGTCATGCGCTTTCTGTCACGTGTCGCGGACGTGATGGCCCTGAACCTGCTTTTCATCATCTGCAGCATCCCCATCGTCACAATCGGCGCTTCCCTGACCGCCATGTATTACTGCCTGTTCAAGATCAAGGAGGAAGAGGAAGGATATCTGGTCAAAAAGTTTTTCCATTCCTTCCGGGAAAACTTCAGGCAGGCAACGCTCATGTGGCTGATCTTCCTGGCGCTTGCGATCCTGCTCATCCTGGAATTCCTCATGTACCGCAAGGTGGACGGCTCTATCGGGACGGCAGTGCGTGCAATCGTCCTGGTCGGCGCGATCTTCTGGTATCTGATCGGAACCTATGCCTTCGCGCTCCAGTCCAGGTTTTATAACTCGATTAAAAACACGCTGACCAATGCGATCCTTCTGATGTTTGCAAACGGACCGCGCACCATCGCCATCCTCGCCCTGACGGCAGCCATCCTTGCATTTACCCTGATGCAGACAAGCACCGTGATCGTATGGAACCTGATCCTTCTGTGGATCCTGTTCGGCTTCGCCGCCATTGCAACGATCAACGTGCAGTTCCTCTATCCGGTCATCCGGAAGCTGATGCCGGAGGAGGCGAAGGAAGAAGCCGCGCCGGACAGTGCCTTCTCCGTAAACGAAGAGGCAGACCTCTCCTCCCTCGGATATGCGCCTGCGGTGAAAAAGACCGATGAAACGGCACCTGCCGGGGAAACATCCGGCGAAACGCTTCCCACTGATACACCGGCGAAGGAAGCATCCGGCGAAACGCTTCCCACTGATACACCGGCGAAGGAAACATCCGGCGATGCTTCATCCTAAGGAGCTGTTCAGAAATAACTTGTACATATGACGCAGGACAAACGTTCA
>CAMJIC010000178.1 GCA_946405675.1 uncultured Clostridia bacterium | reverse complement strand
GCCGCGGGGACTTACGCTTCCGGGAGTGCGAAGACCAAAGAGCAGGAAGCGCGCCTGGATGCTTACCTGTCTGCGTACTGCAGCAAGATCCGGGATACCTTCCAGAGTGTCGCAAGCCACACGCATGGCAGCATTACTTATTATTACTGCATTAATCCTGAAGTCAGTGAGAATGTACACGGCTTCTTCTATTCCCGGGTCGGGAAAGCGGGGTTTGCCGAGCGTGAGCCCCTTGATGCCAGGACACTGGATCCGAAGGATAAGGAGCATACCACCTGGTATTACACCCCGATCGAGCGCGGCCGGCCATCCTGGGTAGGTCCGTACACGGCGCATTTCCTGGATGAGATATGGATCTGCTCCTACCTGGTGCCGATCTATAACATGGGCACGCTGATCGGCGTGCTGGGGATGGATATTCCTGTTGACACGATGGTGGAGCAGGTCAGGACGATCAGGGTGTATGATACGGGATTTGCCAGCCTCTGCGATCAGGACGGACATATTTTCTATCATCCGGAGCTTGATCAGGGAGCTGTACCGGAGCTTTCAGATCTTTCTGTTCCTGCCCTGACGCTCCGGAATGAAAACAGCGGCGACACGATGATCCGTTATACGGCGGACGGCGAGAAGCGCCAGATGTCTTTCTGTACCCTGCAAAATGGAATGAAGCTGGTCGTAACGGCGCCGTTAGATGAGATCAATGCGTCATGGATTTTTCTGGTAAACCGGATCCTGCTGGTGGTGGTTGCCGCGCTGATCCTCTTTTTTGTGATCCTGATGATCGCCCTGACTGCCACGACAAGCCCCCTGCAGCGTCTGACAGCTGCGTCCCGGAAACTGGCTGCGGCTGATTATGACGTTGAGCTGGATTACAAAGGCCGGGATGAGGTGGGGGAGCTGACTGACGCGTTCCGCCTGATGCGGGATAAGCAGAAGGAGTACATCGATGATCTGAACCGCCGCATTTACACGGATGACCTGACCGGGCTGCCGAATATGCGCGCTTTCTTTATACTGGCATTGGAGCACAAGGCTTCCATGCTTGAGGCAGGGAAGAAACCGGTGCTACTGTATTTTAATCTGATCGGCATGAAGCATTTTAACCGTCAGTTTGGATTCGAAGAGGGCAACCGGCTGCTCATAGCATTTGCCCAGGTTCTGAAGGAGCATTACGGCAGAAGGCATGTGTGCCGGTTCAGCCTGGATCATTTCGCGGCAGTAGTTGAAGAAAAAGATCTGGAGCGTGAACTGCGTAAGATTTTCGATGAGTGCCAGGAGATCAACAACGGAAGGTCACTTCCAGTCCGTGTGGGGATCTATCGGAACAGCACGGAAGATGTGGATGTCAGTGTGGCATGTGACAGGGCAAAGTATGCATGCGACCTTAGGAGAAAAATCTATATCTCCGGATTTACCTATTTCAGGAAAGGAATGCAGGAACAGCTCCTGAAGGCACGCTACATTGTCAACCACCTGGACCAGGCGCTGGAAGAGAAGTGGGTTCAGGTTTATTACCAGCCTCTGGTAAGGGCTGTGAACGGGAAGGTCTGTGACGAAGAGGCGCTTGCGAGATGGATCGATCCGACCTGGGGCATGCTGTCCCCGGGCGAGTTCATTCCAGCACTGGAAGATTCCGGGCTTATCTACCGGCTGGATCTGTATGTGCTGGACCAGATCCTGGATAAGCTCCTCCATCAAAAGGAGAAAGGGCTGGCTGTCGTCCCACATTCCGTGAACCTGTCCCGCTCGGATTTTGACGCATGCGATATCGTGGAGGAGATCTGCAGCAGGGTGGACCGGGCAGGCATCGCCCGTGACAGGATCACGATCGAGATAACAGAAAGCATCATCGGAAGCAATTTTGATTTCATGAAGAAGCAGATCGAGCGGTTCCGTTCTCTTGGGTTCCCTGTATGGATGGATGATTTCGGCAGCGGGTATTCTTCCCTGGATGTCCTGGAGAGCATTCGTTTCGACCTGATCAAATTCGATATGAGTTTTATGAAAAAACTCGATGACGGCAAGGACGGCAAGATCATCCTGACAAAGCTGATGGAGATGGCTACGGCGATAGGCGTGGATACGGTATGCGAAGGGGTAGAGACCGAAGCGCAGAAGCAATTTCTTCAGGAGATCGGATGCTCCAAGCTGCAGGGATATTATTATTGCAAGCCGATCCCGCTGTCTGAGATCATTGAGCGGAACAGGAAGGGCATTCAGATCGGATACGAGAACCAGGAGGAATCTGCATACTATGAGGCGGTGGGACGGGTCAATCTCTATGATCTTGACGTGATCGCGTCAGGCGAAGACGACATGTTCCAGCATTCCTTCAATACGCTTCCATTGGGAATTGTGGAGATCCGGGGGGATGCTGCACGCATTGTGCGCAGCAACCAGTCTTACCGGGATTTCCTCAAACGCTTTTTCGAGATTGATCTGTCCGGCCAGGGCGATGCGTTTGCCCGGTACGATTCCGGTTTCATGCATGATGTGGTAAAGTACAGTGTGGAAATGACCGGACGATCCTTCCTGGATGAGACAATGCCGGACGGGTATGTGGTGCATGCATATATCCGCAGGGTCAGCACCAATCCTGTCAAGGGAGATATCGCGGTAGCGATTGCGATCCTTTCCATTACGGAGCCGAAATGATAAGGGGTGCTGCTTATCATGCCAGATGATAACGGCGGGTGGAACTGAGGACTTGCATTTGATTCTGTTCTTACGTATCATGGAATGGTTTGCAGACATGACAGAGCTTTAACATGCACACAGCATAAACAAATTATTTGCAGCAGATCCTGATATCGGATCAGAACTGAACAGGGGGAACATATGCATTTTGAGACAAAGAAAAAGAATGAGATGAAGAAAAGAGAAAAGCTTGGAAAACTGATGTCATTCGGGCTGTGCGCTGCATTGTCGATCCAGATGAGTGCTTTTGCGGCAGACACGGAAGGGTCAGATTCCGGTGCCGGAATAGAAGAAAAAGGGACTGTGGAGCAGATACTGGATGGGATGACACTGGATGAGAAGATTTCCCAGATGATCATTCCTGCGATCCGCATGTGGAACGGGGTTAATGTAACAGATCTTGAGGAGGCGGATGGGCTGGCGGAGGCGCTTTGCCGGCACCAGTATGGCGGGATCATCCTGTATCAACAGAATGTCACCGGAACCAGGCAGACATACGAGCTGGTGCGGCAGCTGAAGGAGAATAACGCACAGATCGAAGGAGTCAGTACGAGCATTCCTTATTTCATTGCCGCTGATGAGGAGGGAGGCAGGGTAGCCCGCCTGATGAGCGGCTGCCGCATGACAGGTTCCATGGCGATTGCTGCAACGGGGGATATGGCTGAGAAGAATTCAGAGAGCACCGGTAAATTGCTGGGAGAGGAGATGAAGGCGCTTGGATTTAATGTAGACTATGCGCCGGTCATTGACGTGAACAATAATCCTGGAAATCCGGTGATCGGTACCCGTTCCTTTTCTGATGATCCGGATACCGTAACAAAGCTCGGAATTGCATACGCGAGGGGGCTGGAAAAGAACAACATCATCGCAACGTACAAGCATTTCCCGGGGCATGGAGATACGACGGTAGACAGTCACATCGGGACGCCGTCGGTGGAGAAAACCTATGAGGAACTTCAGAAAACGGAACTGGTGCCATTTCGGGAGGCGATCGCGGCCGGTGCGGACATGATCATGACAGCGCACATCACATACCCGCTGATCGACGAGAAGGTCACCTTCGGAGACGGCGTGACCCAGGGTTATTATCCGGCGACGATGTCCAGGAAGATGATCACGGATATCCTGAGAGGTGATATGGGATTTGATGGTATTGTTGTGGCGGATGCGCTGGAGATGGGGGCGATCCAGACAGCCGGGCTGGTTCCGGGCGAGGAAGGCTCTGCAGAGTATAGCATTCATATTGCGGAAAAGGTGATCAATGCCGGGGTAGATATCCTTCTCGTTCCGGCAGATTTGCTGGATGAATCAAAGGCGGATTTCTATGATGACTATATCTCAGGCATCTCAGACCTGGTGGAGGACGGAACGGTTCCATTGGAACGAATTGATGAAAGCGTGTCCAGGATCCTGGAGGTAAAGGAAAAGTATGGGATCCTGGATGAGGAGCAGGACCTGGACCAGGGCAGTGCGGCAGATGCGAAGGGATTGATTTATGCGCTGAAAACAGTGGGATCGTATATGCACCATGATATAGAAGGAACGATTGCCCGCAGCGCTGTAACGCTTGTCAAAAATGACAATGCAGCTCTGCCCGTATCCGGGGATGTGAAAAAAATCGTGTTCCTCAACAGATGTGAAGGTGACAGGGTTACCATTGAGTACGCCGTTCAGAAGCTTCTGAACAGCGGCATCATTGGGGAAGATGCGAAGATCACCTATGACTATTACTATGATCCTTCGGCGGAGGAAGGGCAGCAGCTGCACTATACTGAAGAAATGAAAAAATCAATTGAAGAAGCAGATGTTGTAGTGGGCTTCTCTGCCTTGCGTTCTCTGCCGGAACTTGCGGACGGCGCTCCCCAGTATGAAGGGCTCCATTCCGCGATCGAGGATGTCCATGCAGGCGGCGGTAAGTTTATCCTGCTAAGTACGAATCTGCCGTATGACACGGCGCGTTATCAGGATGCGGACGCAATCTTGCTGACCTACCTGGATACGGCCCTGGACAAGGATCCCACCCAGCTCAAAGGTGCCACGGAGGATACTGTCGCATACAACGCCAACGTCATTGCAGCGATCGATACGGTCTTCGGCGAAAATGAACCTTCCGGTACGCTTCCGGTGAACATCCCCGGGATTGTCGGGAATAAGGAAAGCCAGAGCCTGGAATATAGCGATGAGCATCTGTATGAGCGCGGCTTTGGCCTGACATACTGATCTTCCGCATGGAAAAGAGCCCCAGCTTTTGCTGGAGCTCTTTTCATGCGGAAGATGGGGCGCTGCGTGCCAGTGGCACGCGATAAGCGCCGACCGAGCCGGAGGCGAGACCTTGGACCTGGGTCCAAGGTCCCTTCCGCATGGAAAGAGCCTCAGCTTTCGCTGAGGCTCTTTCCATGCGGAAGATGGGACTTGAACCCACACGACTGCAAT
>CAMJIC010000177.1 GCA_946405675.1 uncultured Clostridia bacterium | reverse complement strand
GTAAGCCCTGCGGCCATCGCCGCGCCTTCCTCACTCCCGAAATATACCGACGATATGCGGTAGGAATGCTCCAGCAGATCCGGTCTTCTCTCTTTCGTGCGCTGGAGGGACTGTTCGTGCCGCCACGCCTCGATCTTCGCGTGATCGCCGGTCAGAAGGATGCCGGGCACAGACATGCCGTGCCAGGTCTCCGGCCTGGTGTACTGCGGATACTCCAGCAGGTTGTCCTGCATGGATTCGAACTGCGAGGACTCTTCGTTGTTCAGGACGCCTGGGAGAAAACGGGCCACGGCGTCGATCAGCACGCAGGCTCCCAGCTCTCCGCCGGTCAGGACATAATCTCCGATAGAAAAGACACCATCCGCATGGTTCAGGATCCGTTCGTCCAGCCCCTCGTAATGGCCGCAGATCAGGATGAGATGTTCCTGCCCTGCAAAATAACGTGCCGTCTTCTGTGTGTATCTTCGCCCTGCCGGTGTCATAACCGCAGTATAGCTGCCCTCCGTGCGTACCGTTTCCAGTGCATCCAGCACCGGCCCGCAGCGCATCACCATCCCCGCGCCTCCGCCGTAGGAATCATCATCGATATGCCGGAAGCTTCCTCCCGCAAAGGCACGGATGTCCACGATCTCAAGCCGGACGCATTTTCTCGCGATGGCCCTCGCAATCACCGGCTCCTTCACAAAATCTTCGAACATCTCCGGGAAGATCGTCAGAATCGTAATCCTCATGATAGCTTCATCTCAACGCAGGAATCCGTTGATGATCTGCTCCTCCGCCTCGGCCTGTGTCAGCCCCAGGGACATCAGCTTCGTCAGCTGCTCCCCTGCGATCTTTCCGATCGCCGCTTCATGGATCAGGGCCGCGTCCACGCAGTTTGCCTCCAGAGAAGGAACAGCCAGGATTCTTCCTTCATCCATGATGATCGAATCACACTCCGTGTGTCCGCTGCACACTGCATTTCCGACGATCTTCAGGTCAAGCTTCTGGTAGGAATGATCCCTTGCCACACCCCTGGAAACGATATCCGCGCTGGATCCATCCCCGTTCAGGTCAACATCATAGTCACTGATGGCCTCCTGCATGCCATGGGTCATCAGGCGCTCACGCACGACCAGATGGCTGCCTGCTCCAAGCTGCGCTTTCGTTGTGCGCTCCGTAGAATCAACGCCCTTGATCTGCACCATCTCCATCTCCATGAAGCTTCCATCCTCCATGTAGACCTCCGTCACCGGATTCAGGATCCTTTTGCCGCTCCCGTCGCCGGAGCCGTAGTGCTTCTCCACATATTTGACCCTGGAATTCTTTCCAACCCAGAAACGGTGGATTCCGTCATGCTCTGAATTCTGAGATCCGCAATTATCGATCCCGCATCCCGCAATGATCAGCACATCACAGTCATCCCCGATATGGAAATCATTGTAGACAGTCTCCGACATCCCGCTCTGGCTGAGAACAACCGGAATATGGATGCTTTCATTCACAGTACCATCCTTGACAGTGATCTCCAGTCCGCTGACATCCGTCTTGGATTCAATCTCAATATTGGCCGTACTCTGCCGTCCTGCCGATACACCGTTCGCGCGAAGGTTGTAGGCACCGGTCGGCACATCATGAAGCCCCGCGACCTCGCTGAGCAATCTTTTCTGTATCTCGTCCATCTGCAGCATATCAGTTCCTCCCGTCACTCAGCTTCGCGCATGCATCTACAGCTGCATCTGTCCCCAGAATCCTCGGCAGCACTTCCTCTCTCGTTCCCATCCGTTCGATCTCCCCGCCGCTCAGAACCACGATCTCATCGGCAATGTTCAGAATCCGTTCCTGATGGGAAATCACAAGGATCGAACTGTCCCTGGTCTCCTTCTGCATCTTTTCAAAAATACGGACCAGGTTCTGGAAGCTCCACAGGTCGATTCCGGCCTCCGGCTCATCAAAGACCGACAGCTTCGTCTTTCTCGCCAGTACAGTGGCGATCTCGATCCGCTTCAGTTCTCCTCCTGACAAAGAACCGTTTACCTCTCGTTCTATGTAATCCTTCGCGCACAGTCCCACTTCGGAAAGGTAGGAACATGCTTCCTTCATCGTGATCGACTGGCCGGAAGCGATCTTCAAAAGGTCAAATACCCGGATTCCCTTGAACTTCACCGGCTGCTGGAAGGCATAACCGATCCCCCTCTTAGCACGCTCTGTGATGGACAGGTTCGTGATATCCTCCCCGTCCAGGAGGATCTGTCCCTCCGTCGGCTTCTCAATCCCGGCAATGAGTTTTGCCATGGTGGACTTCCCGCCGCCGTTCGGCCCGGTAATGACAACAAACTTTCCGTCCTCCACCGTCAGATTGAGATCCTTCACGATCTCCTTCTCTTCCGTGTCGTTCACTGCAAATGAAATATGTTTCAATTCGAGCATTCCCGCTCCTCCTTATCCCTCAGTCGCACAAAGTCAAAGTGCTTCTCCATCATACAGTTTTATGATATCGGAATCAAGTGATTTCCCGTTTACACGCTGATACTCCCGAAGACAACGTAACAAGTCACACCCCTGAAAGGGCCTTTCACGGGCTCCTGCGCGCTGTGCAATCAGGAACTTGATGGCAGTGAATCGCACCCCTGCATCAGATCCCGCACAACAGCAGATGCAATCAACAGACCTGCCGCCGCCGGGGCAAATGCTGTGCTTCCGGGTGTGTCCTTACGCCTTGCGGCACCTGTATCCAAGGAAGCGGCGGATGCCCCTTCCGTCCCGGCCGTCTCTTCTGCTTTTCCCGGGTGAAGCGGCTCTTCCAGCGAATAGACCACCTTCAGATCATGAATCCCTCGTTTCCTGCATTCTCTCCGCATGACCCTTGCAAGGGGGCAGACAGAGGTCTGGTAGATATCCGCAACACGAAACAGCGACGGGTCTGTCTTATTTCCCGCTCCCATGCTGCTGATCACCGGAACATCACTCTCCCTGGCACGCTGGATAATCTCCAGCTTTGCAGTGACCGTATCAACAGCGTCCACCACATAGGAGTACCCGGAGAAATCAAACTGATCCGCTGTCTGCGGAAGATAGAAGCACCTTCTCTCCTCTACCTTCACACAAGGATTGATATCCCGGATCCGCTCTGCCATCACCTCGGTCTTATATCTCCCGATGGTGCTATGGAGCGCAATGATCTGCCGGTTCAGGTTACTCAGCGCCACGGTGTCATGGTCCGTTAAAACCAGGGAACCGACTCCGCTCCTGGCCAGGGCTTCCGCCACATATCCCCCGACACCGCCAACGCCGAAGATGGCAACGGTTGCACTCTGAAGCCTTTCCATGCCGGACGCGCCAAATAACATTCTCGTTCTGATCAGCTGGTCTTCCATATCGGATGATTGCTCTCCTTTCCCTCAATTGAATCTGCCAATAAATTGAATCTGCCAATAAATCTGCCAAAGACAGCCGGAAAAAAATATGTCTTTCAGTCAAAACGCAGCAAACCTGCGCTTATGAAGAAGAACCGTATCTGTTCAAAACCTGTCCTGAACAGTTACGAAGAACCTTTCAAAAAAGCTGTCAGATAGAAAGAGTGTCCACTTACGCTGCTTCCTCAATTGTAATGATCAGGCGATGCGGAAGACAGGCGATCACTTCTCCCGGATTCCGGATCCGGCCCGTATTCACGCAGACCTGGTTCTCACAGTCCGCAGCCCGAACCTGAACCCATCCGTCCTTTACCTCAATCTCGTTATAATGCCCATCCGGGATCTCCGCTCTATACACGGTGTCCTCATCCAGACGCATCGTCCTGACCTTCCGCCCATCGACCTGAACGACAGCTGACAACGTCTCTCCCCCGTTTTGTTCCGGCAAAGTCTGAAGCCAAAACACATACAGCAAAGAGAAAAAAGCCCCAAGGGTCACCAAAAGGATCAGGGTATTCCTGCGCTGTCTTTTCTTCTTTTCTGCTTCATTCCCCAAAGCAATCTCTCCTATCTGCACCGTTTTGGAATATTCAAGGCTATTTTATGGAAATATTATGGATATTTCCATTATTTTCCCTGTCTTTTTGTGCTATACTTGTGTTAATGGATGTTCCAGTCCGCAAGCAATGTCCACAAGCAATCATGAAAGGTTTCTTCCATATCTGTATCATAGTTCCCGCTGTAAAGGGAGGTGTTATTCATGACAATCGAAGAGATGAAACAGCGAAAAAGGGAACTCGGCTATACCAATCAGACGATTTCAGAGCGAACCGGCATCCCCCTCAGCACCGTGCAGAAGATTTTTTCCGGTGTCACTTTTTCTCCCAGGGAGGCTACCATCCGTGCCCTGGAAGGGCTGCTGATCAAGCCCTCTGATCCCGGCACGCATCAGCCCTCCAGCCGAAAGCCTCCTTCTCCCATGATCATTCGTGATGAGCAGGCAGCTTATGACCAGCATCCTTCGCTCCCGCAATTTGGACAGATTGGTCCCTACAGGCTCGAGGACTATCATGCCCTTCCGGATGAACAGCGTGTGGAACTGATCGATGGGTACTTCTACGATATGGCATCACCCACCGGAATTCACCAGGCAGTGTGCGGTTTTTTACACGCCAGGCTGCTGGATTTTGTCACCAGGAACAAGGGGAACTGCTACCCCTTCATCGCTCCCCTTGATGTACAGCTGGACGCAGATGATAAGACCGTTGTCCAGCCGGATGTACTTGTACTCTGCGATCGGGATAAGCTTCGGAACGGGCGCATTTTCGGAGCTCCGGATCTGATCATAGAGGTACTGTCTCCCTCCACGCGCCGGAAGGACTTGTTCCTGAAGCTGCCGAAGTATCACGTTGCCGTTGTCCGCGAATATTGGATGGTTGATACTAAAAAGCGTGTGATCATCCAGTACGATCTGCAGGATGAATACGCAATCTCCATCTATGGCTTTGACGCAGAGATTCCCGTGCTGATCTGGGACGGCAGATGCAGGATTAATCTGCGTGAGATGACCGATTCCATCTCCTTTCTGCTGGATCGGCAGTAGCACAAGGAGCCTGCACCTTATTGGCGGGTAACTGTTCAGAACCTGTTCTGAACAGTTACGTTGGCGGTTACAAGTCATACCCACAGGCCGGCCCGCCGGCGGGGATGTGACTTGTAAGGAGCTGTTCAGAAATAACTTGTACATATGACGCAGGACAAACGTTCAT
>CAMJIC010000176.1 GCA_946405675.1 uncultured Clostridia bacterium | reverse complement strand
AGATGAGCGTTTGGACAAGTCAGATGTACAAGTTATTCTGTAACAGATCCTAAGAGCCTGCAGGCGAAATCTGTATCCTGCGCCGCGCGCGGACATGGATGGGCACGGTAACTTGTGCCGGCAGCTTCTAAAGGAACCGTAGGCTGCACACGGACATGTATGGAGACTATGTATGGGGACAAGGACAGGAAGGAGTTCGATTCGATGCCGGACATGATGGAACGAATAGAGGAGGCCGCCCGTGAGGCTGGCGGGATCATCCGCTCGGCCCATGGCGTGGATCTGCAGGTTGAGAACAAAGAGGGCCGGGCTAATTTTGTTACGCGGTACGACAGGATGGTTCAGGATTTCCTGACAAAGCGGCTGAGAGAGATCCTTCCTGAGGCGAAGTTCCTTGGCGAGGAAAATGGCATGGATACTTTTCAGCCGGGAGATGAGGATGGCTGGCTGTTTGTGATCGATCCCATTGACGGTACGACGAACTTTATCCATAACATGCATCCTTTTGTGACATCGATCGGGCTGATGAAGGACGGGGTGCCTTATGCCGGAGTCGTATATGCGCCGGTGACGGATCAGATGTTCAGCGCCGTGCGCGGACAGGGCGCGTATGAAAACGGGCAGAGGATTCATTCATCGAAGGCGCCGCTTTCAGAAAGTATCATGCTGTCCGGAAGCGCGGGGTTCTCGATGGAGGCATTTGCCGTTGCGCAGGAGCTCACCCGGCAGGTACAGGAAAGGTGCCATGGGGTGCGTTCGACAGGAAGCGCGGAGTATAATCTGTGCATGACGGCAAGCGGCAGGGCAGGGGGGTATTATGAAATGCGCCTGGGCCTGTGGGATTTTTGCGCGGGAGGTCTGATTCTGGAGGAAGCCGGGGGAAGGATTACGGATTATTACGGGAGGCCGCTGAGCTGGCGCGGCCCGTCCGGTATTGTTGCCCTCAGTGAAGGGATTGCGCGGGAAGCTGCGAAAGGCATGCCTGATACAGGATCTTTCTATGATCGCTGGAAGCGCCTGGGGCAGCAGCAGGTTTGACCGGATGTTCTCCCCGCAGGGAAGATTCCGGGGAGTGTTTCAGATGTTACAAGTCATACCTCCGCCAGCGCACCCACAGGCCTGCTCGCTTGCGGAGGCATGACTTGTAAATTCAGGCAGGAGGTTTGTGTCAAAGATGGCAGCGAAAGTACTGGTCTACCATATGGAGGCGGGGCGGCGTCAGCTCCTGGAGGGGCTTTGCCGGGCGTTGGGGATCGTCCCGGTCTTTGTGGAGCAGGAGTCCTGGCGCGCTCCGATCGGTCTTCTGAGCGGGAATGCGAAGCAGAGCCTGTTTGCGGTTTCTGCTCCTGATGCCGGCCGCCCAGAAGGGAAGCGTGAGGCATTGCCTGGAATCCGGGAGGAAATGATCGTCATGTGCGGCTTTACAAGGCTGCAGTTTGACACGTTTCTTGATTCCCTTCGGATGGCAGGCCTTGTGATCGGCCTGAAGGCGGTGGAGACGGAAACCAACCAGGGCTGGAGCGGGGAAGCGCTGCAGCAGGAGCTTTGCAGGGAGCGGGATGCATTTTCCCGCGCAAGAAAGGAACGTGCCCGGAGAGAAGCCGTTCCGGGGAAGAAGCACGCTCCAGAGAAAGGGGCAGTTCCCGGGAGAATGAATGATCCCGGAAAGACGCAGGCCATGGGTGTGTCCCGGAAAGACTTTGGGCAGGCGGCGGACAGAGCGGGGAAGGACGGACAGATAAGAGCGTCCGGCCGGCTGTCGATGGAGGAATTGCGGACCCTGGCGCAGCAGGCGGTGAAGGTAATCCCGGAGCGGGTTGCCTATTATGCGCCCAGGGTCGGAGTTACCTATGGCAGGATTACGATCCGGAACCAGAAATCCAGATGGGGAAGCTGCTCGTCGAAGGGCAATCTGAATTTTAACTGCCTGCTGATGCTTGCTCCGATGGAAGTGATCGACAGTGTTGTGGTACATGAGCTTTGCCATCGTCTGGAGATGAATCATTCGAAGCGGTTCTATGAACATGTACTCAGGGTATATCCAGAGTATTACAGGTATCATGCATGGCTGAAGGAGCATGGATCGGATATCATGCGCCGTATGACAGGCTGAGGCGTTCAGGGCAGGTTCAGAACTGTTGCAGGCGTGGAAATGAACATGGGGGCCTTTCTCACCGGCAAGGAAGCCGGGGAGAAACCCGCCTCCGGCGGGCACGCTCCTTCGGAGCTGGGCGATGTCCGGTTCGCCTCCGCCTGATGCGGAGACGAACCTGTGGGATAAGGAGCTGAAAACGGAATGAATACAGAGGAAGGCAGGAACAGAACCCCGGATTCTGCAGAGACTGAGCGCAGGAGGGTTGTGCAGCCGATCGTGGGGAGCGCGGATGACTGGAAGGAACCCCATACCAGGCTTTGGATCATCCTTGGGGTGATCGCCGTGTGCGCTGTGGTTGTGTTCGCGTTGTACTGGTTTGTTCTGCGAGGAAGGGGCCAGGAAGGCGGAGCCGGGAGCGGAAAGGTTCAGGAGGTGCATCCGGGGCTTGCGGGGGGCGCGATGGATGTCGTTGTGACGGAGTCTGCGGAGGATGGCGGCCTCGCGGCTGCATCCGGCGAGGCTGGCGCAGCCTCAGGAGAGGGTGAAACGGAAACGGAAGCTGCGATCTCATTTCATCCGCATGCGGTGGAATCCACAAAGCCGTCGAACATGATCGCATTCACAGGCATCGAAGTGAACGGGGAGGAGCTGGCGGACATCACGAATTACCGGTCCCCGGCTGAACTGTATTTTGACAAAGGTTCCGAATATACCCAGGCGGAAGGGATCTTCACCTTCCGCGGCAACAATTTCCGTGACGAGCCTGCCGTCGGGTTTGCGGATATCCATAAGAACACCATTACGCAGCTGTGGAGCCAGGAGACAGGCGCCACGTCCTATAACGGCGCGTCGTGGACAGGGTCCGGGTGGACCGGGCAGCCCCTGATGCGCAAGTGGACGCGTGAGGAAAAGGCCCACATGAACATGCATGACTGGGCAAAGGACAAGGATGACCTGGTCGAGGTCATCTACGCAACGATGGACGGAAACGTCTATTTCCTGGACCTGGTGACGGGAGAGCAGACCCGCGATCCCATGTATATCGGGTGGACCTTCAAAGGGGCGGGAGCCCTTGATCCGAGAGGCTACCCCATCCTGTATCTTGGAGCCGGATACAACAGCACCCTTGGGCTGGCGCACGCCTTTGTCATCAACCTGGTGGACTGCACCGTGATGTACGAGTTCGGCGGAGAAGACGCATTTTCCCTCAGGGGAACCGTGGGATTTTTTGATTCCTCACCGCTGGTGGACGCGGAGACGGACACGCTCATCTGGCCCGGAGAAAACGGCGTCATCTATATGGTCCATCTGAACTCAGCGTGGGATGTGAACACCGGGACGCTGACGCTGAATCCGGGGAATATGGTGAAATGGCATTACAAGGGCCTTCGCTCCGCTTCGAATTCCTATGAGAAATACTGGCTGGGCATTGAGGACAGTTTTGCCGCCTATGAGGGATATCTCTTCGCAACGGACAATGGCGGGCATCTGATGTGCCTGGATCTGAATACCCTGGAGCTGGTGTGGGTGCAGGATACGCTGGATGATTCCAACTCCACGCCGATCCTGTCAAATGAGAACGGCCATCTGTACCTCTATACGAGCACGTCCTTCCGCCTTGGCTGGAGGAGCAGCACCACCGCGACCGTGCCGATCTGGAAGATCGACGCGGAGACCGGGGAAAAGCTCTGGGAGACAGCCTTTGAGTGCTATACGATGGACGGCGTGTCCGGAGGCGTGCAGTCCACCATGGCGCTTGGCAAGAAGAGCCTGGACGGGTATATCTATGCAACTGTTTCCATGACGGGGGAGCCGCTGATGGGGCTGTGTGTCTGCCTGGACTGCGATACAGGAGAGATTGTGTGGCAGCACAAGGCGTATTACGCGTGGTCGTCACCGATCCTGGTGTATGGCAGGGACGGATCCGCGAAGCTGATCTACTGTTCCTGCGGCGGCTATATGTACATGCTTGATCCCAAAACCGGGCAGGAGCTGACGAAGAGCGAGCTGAGCAACGGCGCGATCGAAGCATCGCCGGCAGCCTGGGATAATTACGTGGTCATCGGGACCCGCGCATGCAAGATCTGGGGGCTTAGGCTTGACTGAGGAATGACGGTAAGGGGCTGCTCAGAACCTGTTCTGAACAGTTACTACGGCGAGGCTTTCCAACGCAGCAGATGAGCGTTTGGACAAGTCAGATGTACAAGTTATTCTGTAACAGATCCTTACATATGATGCGATAAAAACTGATATGATGCGGTAAAAACGGATGCAAAAAAACAGGGGGCAGGTACACGGGAAAACGTGTACCTGCCCCCTGAACCTGTTTTGGAAAACTGTCCTGAACAGTGACGCTGGCAGGGGAAACAGAAACAGGATGACATTGGGTGTGAATTGCAGCGGCAGAACCTTTTCATCAGTGCAGCACCAGGAACAGCCCGGTCAGCAGCATGCCCGTGATGGCGCCGCCTATGTGCGCCTGCCATGCAACGCCGGGCATGAAGTTGATGATCAGGTTCAGGATCAGGGTGAGCGCGATGCCGCGGAGCCCTGAAACCGAGCGGTACGTCAGGAGAATCAGGAAATACGAGAACATCAGGCCGTAAAGTCCGCCGGACAGCCCGACAGAGTACCGAACCCTGGAGGTGGCATATTCGAGCAGACTGCCTCCCGCCACCGAAGCAAGCAGGATCAGTGCATACCATGCATGGCCGAAGTAATCCTCCAGAACCCGCAGGTTATAAAGCGCCATCAGGTTCATCGCAATGTGCCAGGGCTGGATGTGCGTAAACCCCACCGTCAAAAGCCGCCACCACTGCCCCTGCCGGATCCGCTCCCTGTCATAACAGCCGCACCTCACCGCCCGCTGGAGAGAATCCCCCCTTCCCGACACGATATAGATGAAGATAACACCGCACACCGCAAGCACCACAAGCCACACGGACAGCCCCTCACTCAGGATCGACGGTCCCCCTCTGAACTGGTACATACTGAGTCCTCCTTGATGGTTTTTGGAAGCTACAAGTCACACCTTCGCCAGCGGACCGGCCTGTGGGTGCGCCCCCTCCTGAATCCATTTAACAGGAGCGAGACGGGATC
>CAMJIC010000175.1 GCA_946405675.1 uncultured Clostridia bacterium | reverse complement strand
GCCTGACCAGCCGGGAAGTGGGCAGTTACGCTGGCGGGGGTGTGACTTGTAACAATGAACGTTTGGTGAAATCTGACGGGATATCCTTGCCGAAAACCGGCAAAGAATTTATGCTATACTTTATTAAGCTGAACAATCATAATCTGATTAAAATGATTCAGCAATGGAACTGAAGCATAGGTCCGTCTCCGCCTGATGCGCAGACAAACCTGGCTGTGTTGGTAACTCTGTAGCTCCCTGAACCGCAGCGCTCAGGCTCCGGTCCGGAGGTACAGCAATCTGCTTTTGTCTGAGGTGATGGGATGAACTGGCGAGATAAACTGAGTCGTTTTATGTACGGACGTTATGGACAGGATCAGTTTTCAAGGTTCCTGCTACTGGTAGGCCTGGTGATCCTTGTGATCAGCATGTTTGTGCGGATCCCGGGCCTGAGCCTTCTGGTACTTCTGCTTCTGGGGTATGTGTACTTTCGGATGCTGTCCAGGAACGTTACAGCGCGGTACGCGGAGAACCAGAAGTATCTGGAGCTGAAGGCGCGTTTCCTTGGACTGTTCGGGAAAAATGGGCATCGTGCGCAGCGGCAGGGAGATAACATGATCTTCCGCTGTCCCAAGTGCAGCCAGAAGATCCGGATCCCGTGCGGCAAGGGGATGGTTGAGATCACATGCCCGAAATGCCGTACAAAATTCCGTAAGAGGACCTGATTATGTTTGGATATGTGACTGTCAACCGTCCGGAGATGAAGGTGCGGGAGCTTGAGGTGTACCGCAGCTATTATTGCGGCCTGTGCCATGCACTGCATAAAAGGTATGGCAGGAAGGGGCAGATGGTCCTGTCCTATGACGGTACATTTCTCACGATCCTGCTGACAGGTGTGTATGAACCTGTGCCGCAGGAGCGGAAAAGCAGGTGCGTCGTACATCCTGCGATCCTGCACCGTGAGCTTTCGAACCGCTATACGGAATATGCCGCGGATATGAACGTGATGCTCGCTTACCTCAAAGCGCTGGATGACTGGCGGGATGAGAGAAAGCAGGCGGCAAGGCTTACAGCCATGCTGCTGCATGGTGATTACTGCAGGATCCGGGATCGTTATCCGAGACAGGCGGGGGCGCTTTTGCGAAATATCAGGGCCCTCAGGCGCATGGAGAAGGAGCAGCCGCTGCACCTGGATGCAGGTGAGCCTTATTCTGAGAAGCTGTCGAAGATCCTCGCGCGCATCGACCGGGCAGCCGGTTACACAGGCGGTTTTTTTGCGCAGCTGTGTGCGCCGCATCAGGATCACTGGATGCCGGATCTGAAGGAGACGGGCTTTTACCTGGGAAAGTTCATCTACCTCATTGACGCCTATGATGATCTGGAAGAAGACGAAAGGAATGGAAGCTTTAATGTCCTTTCGGAGCTGAGAAGCCTGGACAAGGATGGTTTTGACACGGTCCTGAAGGAGATCCTTCTGGATACTGCGGCGTGCTGCTGCAGAGCTTTTGAGCGTCTTCCGATCATCCGTGACGTGGAGCTTCTGCGGAATATCCTTTATTCCGGGATCTGGGTGCGTTTCCATCAGATCAGGTCGGGAGAGGATGAGCAGAAAAAGAGGCCTGATTTTTGTGCGGATCCCTGATCAGACTTATTTTGCATGATGAGCGGAACCCGGCAATTGCAATATGTCCGGACAGGCCGCAGAAAATATGATAAAAAAGACGGCTGAGCTGTTTACGGACAGATTCTAAGCCAGAGGGAGACATATGAGAGACCCATACATCGTTCTTGGGCTGGAACGCGGAGCGTCCGATGATGAAGTCAAGAAGGCTTACCGCACGCTGAGCAGGAAGTACCACCCGGATGCCAACATCAATAATCCGAATAAGGCACAGGCGGAGGAGAAGTTCAAAGAAGTCCAGCAGGCATATGATGCGATTCAGCATGAAAAAGAAGGCGGCGGATACGGCTATGGCCCTGGCAGCAGCAGGGGATTTGGATATGGTTATGGCACAGGCGATTCGTCTTCCAGAGGTGCATACTCGGATTTCGGCGGCTTTGGCTTCGGCGGCTTTGGCGGTTTTGGAGGTTTCGGCCAGGGACAGGGCGCTGCCCGTGCCCAGAGTGAGACGGATCTCCATATGCGTGCGGCAGAGAATTATATCAACAGCCGGCATTTTCAGGAGGCGCTGAATGTTCTCAGCCAGATGTCCGAACGGGATGGCAGATGGCACTACCTGAGCGCAGTCGCGCATATGGGCGCTGGGAATAATGTCCAGGCAAAGCTGATGGCTCAGCGTGCCGTTGAACTGGAACCCGGCAACCCGCAGTACCGGCAGCTGCTTGAACGGATCGAGAATGGAGGCTCCTGGTATCAGGACATGGGCACCTCCTACGGGTTCCCCATGGAGTCAGGGGCGGATATGTGTCCGAGGATGTGCCTGGCAAGCCTCGCCTGCAGCATGTGCGGTCCCGGCGTATGCTGCTGTATCTGATTGGATATGGCTGGAAGCCAGCCAGCAGCCGGTTACAGGTCACATTTCTTCCGGGAATAAGATTTGCCTGAACACAGGTTTACTGATAAAATAAAAGAGAAGGCAAATGAAGCTTTCATTGATGTGAAGCCTGTTTCCGCTGGAGAAGAAGATAGAGAACGGGAGGTGTCCGGATGGCAGGGAAAGAGATCATCACGATCGGAAGAGAATTTGGCAGCGGCGGCCATGAGGTGGGGCGGAGGCTTGCCGCGGAACTTGGCCTGAAGCTGTACGACAAGGAACTCCTGAAGCTGATGGCGCAGGAGAGCAACATCTGCGAACAGGTTCTTGAGGACTATGATGAGAAGAATACAGGGAGCCTTCTTTATTCCATTATGATGGATGTGTATCCGTCCATGAATTATGTGGGAAACACGCTCCAGCGTCAGATCTATAAGGCTCAGTATGATACCATCCGGAAGATCGGAGAGAAGGGCGGCTGCGTGATCGTCGGCAGGGGAGCGGATTACATCTTGCGTGATATCCCGCGCGTGACCTCTGTTTTTATTCATGCATCGGAGGAATTCAGGGTCTCCAGGATCATGGAATACGAGCATGTCAATGAACAGAAGGCGAAGGATATCATTTCCAAGGCGGATAAGAAGAGGGCTTCCTTCTACAATTTCCAGACGGAGAAGAAGTGGGGGAGCGTTGCATCCTACAACCTGTCCCTGGATGCCAGCGACATCGGGATTGACGGGTGTGTAAGTGTGATCCGCGCTTATCTGGAGCTGAAATACGGAAGGTAAAGGGAACAGGCGATCAACATGAATGAAAACAATCAAAACAGGGACAAAGGGAACAATGGCTCAGGACCGGGCCGCAACCATTCCTCCATACTGATCTTTCTGGTGGTGACCCTCGTCACGCTTGTGCTGATGAGCTTCTTCAACCGGATGATGAATGACTCCACGTCCATGGAGATCACTTACGATCAGTTTCTGGATCTGCTTGAGCAGAATCTTGTGGAGAATGTCACGATGGATTCCGACAAGCTGACCATTGTGACGAAGAAGCAGAATCTGGCAAGCCAGGGGATCGAGATGACCTACTATACCGGGCGGATTCCCGATCCGGAGATCGTAGAGCGTCTGGATAAGGCGAACGTAGCGTTCAAGCAGGAGATTCCTGACAATACGACGAGCCTGATCCTGAATGTGATCCTGAGCTTTGCCCCGCTGATCCTGATCTGGATCCTGATGGGCGTAGTGATGCGCCGTATGGCAGGATCGGGCGGCATGATGGGCGTCGGCAAGAGCCGTGCGAAGATGTACATGCAGTCTGAGACGGGGGTGACCTTCAAGGATGTTGCCGGCCAGGATGAGGCTAAGGAATCCCTGCAGGAGACGGTAGAGTTCCTGGAGCATCCGGAGAAGTATGCACAGATCGGCGCGAAGCTTCCCAAGGGCTGCCTGCTCGTCGGGCCTCCCGGAACCGGTAAGACATTGCTGGCAAAGGCTGTTGCGGGGGAGGCGCATGTGCCATTCTTTTCCCTGTCAGGCTCGGACTTTGTTGAGATGTTTGTCGGTGTCGGCGCGAGCCGTGTACGCGACCTTTTTGATGAGGCTAAGAAGAACGCTCCCTGCATCATCTTTATCGATGAGATCGATGCGATTGGAAAGAGCAGGAATTCCGGCATGTATGGCGGGAATGATGAGCGGGAACAGACGTTGAACCAGCTTCTTTCCGAGATGGATGGTTTCGATACCTCCAAGGGACTTCTGATCCTGGCGGCGACAAACCGCCCGGAGGTTCTGGATCCCGCGCTGCTTCGGCCAGGGCGTTTTGACAGAAGGGTCACGGTAGAAAAGCCTGACCTGCAGGGCCGGATCGATGTGCTGAAGGTTCATTCAAAGGAAGTCCATATGGATGAAACCGTTGACCTGAAGGAGATCGCGCTGGCAACCTCCGGCGCGGTGGGATCGGATCTTGCCAATATGATCAATGAGGCGGCCATCCTTGCGGTCAAGAACCACAGGACTGCCGTCAGCCAGAAGGATCTTCTGGAGGCAGTGGAAGTCGTTCTGGTGGGCAAAGAAAAGAAGAACCGGATCCTGTCCCAGGAGGAGCGCAGGATCGTATCTTATCATGAAGTCGGCCATGCTCTCGTATCGGCGCTGCAGAAGGATTCGGAGCCTGTGCAGAAGATCACGATTGTTCCGAGAACCATGGGTGCGCTTGGCTATGTCATGAATGTGCCTGAGGAAGAGAAGTACCTGAATACGGAAAAAGAGATCCGTGCGATGCTGGTGGAATTTGTCGCAGGTCGGGCCGCGGAAGAGATCGTGTTCAATACGGTCACGACCGGTGCGGCGAACGATATCGAGAAAGCGACAAAAGTTGCCCGTGCCATGGTCACGCAGTATGGCATGAGCGAGAAGTTCGGGCTTGCCCAGCTGGAGGCTCCGGCAGCCCAGTACCTGGATGATGGCAGGGTTGTCATGAACTGCTCTGACGCGACGGCAGCCCAGGTGGATCAGGAGGTCATCCGGATCCTGAAGCAGTCTTATGACCAGGCGAAGAAGATCCTGTCCGAGCACAGGAAGGCAATGGACGAGATTGCCGCATTCCTGATCGAGAAGGAGACGATCACAGGCAAAGAATTCATGGAGATTCTCCATAAGGTGGAAGGAGCCGATGTGGCAAAGAGGCACCGCGAGGGACGCATCTTCGAGAGAAGACAGGAGATCCGGGAAAGTGCCGCTATGGAAACAGCCGGCACAGTACAGACACCATCTGA
>CAMJIC010000174.1 GCA_946405675.1 uncultured Clostridia bacterium | reverse complement strand
GCACAAGGCCTGAAGGGTATCCGGGGTAATATACTTTACAATTCCGGATCCTGAGATGCTCAGATCCGCGTCGGTGTCAAATGCCCCCGTGAACTTATAGATGTATTCGTACAGCATAAAGGCCTTCACGGAATCCGTAAGATCCATAGCATGCACATTGCACGGAGCAATGCCCCCTGATCCCAGCATCCTTCCGCACGCGGAAGCCGCCAGGGAAGCAAACACGCCCTTCTGCTGCTCCGTAACCGTCACAACAGGATCTGTCGGTGTCACAGGCACCGGCGCCGTCTGTGTGGAGCCATCCTTCCGGATCACCTTGATCACGCAGGAATCAAAGTCATCCTCCTCATCCGCAGTCAGAGTCACCTTCCCCATGGTGCGCGCGGTAAAGACTGACATGACTCCGCTGGTTGCAGAAAGTGTTCCGGATGTCTGGTTCGAAAGGGACCACTCAGCATCTTCATCGGCACGGAATGTATAGGAATCCCCTTCACACAACGTCAGCTTGGCCGGGAAGGCGGAATTCTTCTTTACCTTGACCTTGCAGCTGAGCGTCCGTCCGCCGACGCTGGCGGTGATCATGGCGGTTCCGGTTCTGTTCGCCTTCAGGACTGCGCGGTCATAATTGCCCGATACCAGCCCGACGATTCCCTCCGCCGAAGTACGCCAGGTCACGTTATCATCGTCATCCGTTCCCTGCAGCCGGAGAATATACGCATTCCCCATCTTCAGCTTCAGGCTGCTCTTCTTCAGCCTGGGCGCGGCTGATACCGAAGAGGCAATGAGAAGGGTGAACAGGAACAAAAAGAAACATAATGTGCCAATCCGCCGGTTTCGATAATCAGTTTTCATGCCATACCTCCTGTAAATCTTTGCATATACATGTCCGAAGAAAGCTTCCCTTCGCAGAGAGCTGCCTTTTTCTCAGTATAACACATCATGGAGGTTTTCACGGACACTTTTTCAGTCCGCGAGAATAGATTGTAACATCACACAATCTGAATTATAATGGCCGTGAGATACTGTAAACAGGCTTGCGAAACAGATTGTACAGGATTTTTCTTCGGGAATACGGGGTGATTGTTTACAGATCATCTGTTAATTGTTTACAGATCGTAACCTGTAGATACTGTTCAGGAAAGAGAAACGAAGTGCCTATGAATGCCATGAAACGTTACCGCACCGTCTGGTGCACCTACACGCTCGTATCACTTGGTGCGCTTACCGCAATCTATCTCATTCTCTCACGTTTTCTTGCAATCAACATCGGCGGATTCGGACGCATCCAGCTTGGCGTGATCGCCAGGATTATGGCCGGTATCTGGTTCGGCCCTTTCGCGGGAGCTTTGTGCGGGCTTGCAAGTGACCTGCTCGGCTGCCTGATCCAGGGATATGCGGTCAATCCCCTGATCACATTTGCCGCCATCCTCTGGGGGGTGATCCCTGCCCTCTTCGTTCCGCAGCGGTCAGACACAATGGCAGGCGCGCAGCCCTCTGTCTCCAAAAAAGGCGCTGTCATGAAACTCTGCGCGGGCACCGTCATTGCATGCATCGTGTGTACATTGTTTGTCACGACTGCGGCCCTGGTCTGGTTTAACGGATACAGCTTCTACGCGATCCTTCCCACCAGACTGATCCAAGTGTTGCTGCAGACACCTGTTTACTGTGTATTGGTCTGTCTTCTGTACTTCAGTCCCATCACCGCTCAGGTGAACCAATCCCTGCAGGTTCACGCAGGAAAGCGCAAGGCTGAACCACACGGATGAAGGAGGCATAGTTATGATCTATCCAGAATTTCTGAAAGACAACGCAACCATCGGCATCTGCGCACCCAGTGCCGGTGTCGGACACAAGATCGAGAGCTTTGAAAAAAGCCTGAATGTCCTCAGGCAGCAGGGCTGGAGGGTCTGGGAAACCGAGCATGTCCGGGTGGACAGCCTGCGTGGGGGAACAGCCAAAGAAAGAGCAGCGGAGCTGATTAGCCTGTTTGTCCAAAGCCATGTCGATGCAGTCTTTGCGGCTGCCGGAGGAGACTTCCTGAGTGAGATGCTTCCGTATATCGACTGGCAGATTCTGGCTGAGAATCCCAAGTGGCTGATGGGTGCTTCCGATCCCACCGGCATCCTCTATCCCCTGACCACCATGTGCGATATCGCCACGCTGTACGGCTCCAACGGGGGAAGCTTTGACTCTGTCGTGAAGCAGTCGGAAGACAGCCATCTCACGTCGGCAGAAGGCACCAGCCATCTTTCATCGCCGGACGACAGCAGCCACATTGCATCCCCGGATGGCTGCCGCCTCCATGAAGCAGACGTTTTGCCCGGACAGGGGGAAGCACTGGTCACTCCCGAGTATCTCCGGAACATGCTGCGGATATTAAAAGGAGATCTGCCGGTGCAGCAGACCTCCACATGTTATATCAGCAATGACATCTTTCAGCTGGAAGACGGAATCCTCACATTTCCCAGCCCTACCACATACCGCTCCTCCTGTGAAACCCTGCACGCCAGAGGGCGGTGCATCGGAGGCTGCATCGACGTCCTGAAGGATCTGATCGGAACCTGCTTTGACTATACATCAGACTTTATCCATCGCTATCACGAAGACGGCCTGATCTGGTATTTCGACAACTTTGCCCTCTCCTCCGCCGTTCTGTACCGCACACTCCTTCAGATGCGCTACGCCGGTTGGATCACGCCGGAGACCACACAGGCCGTCCTCATCGGACGCACCCTGTTTGAGAATGAGGAATCCGACATGACCTATGACGATGCCGTATGCATGGCGGTCCCTGACATTCCGGTCATCTGGAACATGGATATCGGCCACACCGCCCCGCATTTCTCCATGATCAACGGAGCGATGCTGGACGTTTCATGGAATGGAAAAACCGCGCAGCTCAGGTTTGAGCTGTCATAAAGCCACACCCTGCCTGCGGGCCTGGCTTTGGATGCGTCCCCTCCCGAATCCAAAGCCCGCTTCAACGGGCTAACTTCTAACTACGACTAAGCGGCCGGAGTATTCAGCTAACGATTTCTTCATACCCCGGCCGCTAAGTCTTCGTAAGAAGTGGATCCCGTCTCGCTCCTGCTAAATGGATTCGAGAGGGGGCGCATCCGCAGCCCGGCCCGCAGGCAGGGTGCGGCTCACCACCGCTCAGCCACCTCTGCTGATAATGAATACCACGATCACCCCGAGGATCAGCATGATTCCGATGCACGACAGCATCAGCGCAAATGAGAAGTTGCCGTGGATCGGTTCATATGCCTCCTTCAGTTCATCCTTGCGCTTTTCAAAGAAGCCAAGCCGGTCCGGAGTATCCGCCACCACATGCTCCTTCAGGGCCGTATTGCGGATCAGCACGATCAGAGCGTCGGGGCCGATGGACATCAGCCTGCAGACAAAGGATGCACAGGCAAGTACTCCCCTGCACAGGGGCTTCAGCACCTTATTTTCAGCAGGCACCGAGCACAGCGCCCCGAAAAATCCCGGAAGCCATCTGGTCAGGAGCGGCCGGTAGACCAGATCCTCCAGGTCAAGCCTGTCGGGCCACCGGTTGACATAAGTTCCCTTTCCATGCAGGATCCTGCCAAAGGCCGTCCCGCCATTCATTAAAAAGCCGCGGATCACGGCCAGGTACAGGAATGCGCCGATCCCCAGCGAGATCAGTGCCCCCTTCACACATTCAAAACTCAATGGGGCAAAGTGCGCAAGCGCGTCCTCATGCCCCGTCATGAACGATGCAACGGCGTTGAACACCGGCTTTTGTCCCAGCACAATGAATGCAATCGATGTCAGGAATACAGCGATGAAGCCGCCCATCCCCATATAGCCCTTCGCGCTGCGATCATATTCCGCCTGCACTTTCGGATCCTCATTCTTCTCCACAAAGAGGCAGATAAACAGCTTCAGCATATAGGCAAAGGTACATCCTCCCGAGATCAGGAAGATCCACTCGATGGCTGACAAAAGTCCGGCGGCTCCGACTGTGATCGCAGCCCCTTCTCCAGCCTCTGCAATCCCTGCCGTGATCGCTTCATGCAGGAGCGTCTTGCTGGCATAACCGTTGAAAAGCGGCACGCCGCCGATTCCGATCACTCCCAGGAAAAAGGAAACCATCAGAAGCCATTTTCCCCTTCCCCATCCCCGGATCCGGTTCAGGTCCAGCTGATGAAGGTTCATCACCACGACACCCGCCGCGCAGAACAGGCACAGCTTCAGCATCGAGTGGTTGACCATATGGAGCAAGGTGCCGCTCATGGCCGCCAGCGCATGCCCCTCAAGGGCGGCAAACCCTCCTGTCAAAGCACTGCCCTCCAGGGCAGCAGACCCGGCCATCGAAGCTGTGCCCTCCAGCGCGGCACTGCCGCCTGCATGGGCAGCATCCTCCACGGCTGCAAGCGCAGCTGCAGAATGCGCCCCGCCCATATGCTGTGCGTGCAGAAGAACAGTCATCCCGATCCCGGTTAGGATGAAGCCGATCTGGGACATGGAGGAGCAGGCAAGGGTCCGCTTCAGGTTCACGGAAAACAGGGCAAGGACTGCGCCAAGGAACATCGTAACCGTTCCCAGGAGCAGGACTGTCCAGCCAAAATCGGCGGAATCGATCAGAACCTCCATTCCCGTCATCAGGATTCCATAGATCCCTACCTTTGTCAGGACGCCGGAAAGAAGCGCGGAGGCCGGGGATGGCGCCACCGGGTGCGCCTTCGGAAGCCATACGTGGACAGGGAACATGCCGGCCTTGCAGCCGAATCCAAGCAGGATGCAAATCCCGGCGGCAAAAACCGTGCGCCCATCCGCGCCCTGCACTGCCTGGTAAAGCTCCGAATACGCAAGCGTCCCGGCTTCATGCTGCAGCAGCGCAAGCCCCATGAAAAGAACAAGGCCGCCGATGACAGCAATGAACAGATAGGTATATCCGGCCCGAAGCGCCCCTTCGGTCTCTTCATGCATGACCCAGGTAAAGCTGGTCAGTGAAAGGATCTCAAAGAACAGGAAGGTCGTAAGCAGGTCGCCGGACAGCATGACGCCCTGGGTCGCGCCCAGCGTAAAGAGCACAAACAGATAATACCTGCCCAGATGCTCCCTTTCGTGCCGGAAGTACTCCAGGGAAAATGTCGTCGTGAATGCCCACATCAAGGAGGTGACCAGGCTGTAGACCGCCCTGAACCCGTCCGTCTTGAGGGATAGCCCGGAAGTGAACACATGGGGGATCTCAAGGCTGAGGAGGCCGGAAGCGCCGCTTCCTGCGGCCTTTCCGGCCGCAAACACCGCCAGAAGAACCGAAAGCGCAAGCATGACCCATGTGACGGCCACCGCAAACAGATCCCTTCCTCTCTCGCTCTTCCGGCCGATCGCGTAATCCACGATCCCTGCCATGAAGGGAAGAAAAATCAATAACGCAGGAAGCATATCATA
>CAMJIC010000173.1 GCA_946405675.1 uncultured Clostridia bacterium | reverse complement strand
AGGCCGGTGGGAGAGATCGTGAAGCGGGCATTGGAGAACGGGCTTGTGATCCTGTCCGCCGGAAGCAACGTGATCCGCCTCGTACCGCCTCTGACAGTCACAAAGGAAGAGATCGATGAGATGACCGTCAGGCTGGAGAAGGCGTTTTGAGGAAGAATGTAACTTTTGTACGGCAGTTCATGGTGACATGGAGGATCTCTGAATGAATGATCTGCAATCTTTTGTGGATGCGTTTTGCAAATGCTACGAGCAATCCGGTTACTGCGTGGAGGAGGATCAGAATCTGCCTTCTCCCGATATCCTGGAGGAGATCTGCAGGACACTGATCAACGTAAGCTGTATGCGTGAGGAGGGGAGATATCCCAGCTTCAGGGTATGCTTTATCAGGCCGGATGCAGAGATCCTGGACGCCTATCTGTATGCCCATGCGTACCGGTTTGAAACTCCGGTGGATTTCAACGCAAGAGATCTGAATAAGCTGGTCCCGGCTTTGAATGCAGACATGAGCTATCTCATCCTGGATATTTCAGGACGGCCTTTTAAAGCGGTGGGAATCGTCGCGTCCTATACCACATGGAAAAAGATCATGACCCGCGAGATCGAGATCGGGATCCGGATGCCGCGGATCCCGAACATTCTCGTTAATGGCCCCGGGGTGCTGGAGGGCTGCTTCGGGGAGAAGACGATTGTCACTTACAGGTCGGGGGAATGCCTGTTCCTCAGGACGGATGTATTTACGGATACGATCATAGCTGACGCGCTGAAGGAAGGCTCCGGGATCAGGCAGTCAGACCGGCTGAAATTTCTGTATCAGGTGCTTTGGCGGGCACATATGTATGGGCATGGCGGTCATTTCTTCATCGTCCCGTCGGAAGAGAGCTGTGAAGAGCTTACAAGCTATAAATACAGGATGAAGAGCCAGTTTCCGGCCAGTCCGGACCGGGAAGGCTCTATGGAGACGCAGGCTGGCAAGGATATCGGTACCTATGCAAACCTGGTCGCCGGCATGACGCTGGTGGACGGTGCGGTGATCCTTACGAAGGATCTGGACCTGATCGGCTTCGGCGCGGAGACACATCCGGAAAGGATCCGGAAGAGCGTGAAGATGATGTTTGTCAGGCAGGACAACACAGAGGAAAAGGCACGGCACTTCAACGATTATGGCATGCGCCACAGAGCATGCTATAATTTCTGTTATGATGTCGATGGTGCGGTTGCAGTCATCCTGTCCCATGACGGGGGCGTCGAGGTCTGTACGAAGCATGAAGGGAAGGTTGTGGTCTACGACAACGTAGGGCTGCCGCTTTTGTAGAAGGGTGAAAAAAGCCCCATCCCCACTGGCGGGGATGGGGCTTCCTGTGTATGGCTGGGCTATCTGACCAATTCCAGCAGTTCTTCCTTTGTCAGGCTCGCAAGCGAGGTGCCTTCGCCGCTCATGATGGCGTCGGCCATCTCGCGTTTTGCTTCCTGGAGCTGGATGATCTTCTCTTCGATGGTGTCCGTTGCAATCATTTTCACGACGTTCACGGTGCGGGTCTGGCCGATGCGGTGGGCGCGGTCGGTTGCCTGGTTCTGCACGGCAAGGTTCCACCATGGATCGTAATGGATGACCATGTCGGCACCGACCAGATTAAGTCCGGTCCCGCCTGCGCGCAGGGAGATCAGGAAGACGGGTACGGTTCCGTTGTTGAAATCATTGACCAGGCGGAGGCGTTCTTGCTTTGGCGTCGCGCCGGTGATGGTATAGAATTCAATGCCTGCCTTTTTCAGATCCCTGCCCAGAAGCTCCAGCATGGAGGTGAACTGGGAGAAGAGCAGAATACCTGCCGAAGCTTTGTGATCTGTGCAAGCACACGGAGCTTGTCCTCGCCGCTTCCGGCATAATTCTCGAGCATCTGCCGCATGCGTACGACCTGGGCGTCGTACAGACGCCGCTGGTCATCTTCCATTGCAAAGCTTTGCACTTCCTCCAGCTTCTCCGGCAGATCCTTCAGCACATCCATTTTCTTCCTCCTGAGAATGAACGGGCTTGTCATCCGGGACAGCTTCTGGGTGGAAGCGGGATCCTTGCGCTTCATGATCGGCCCTTCGAACCGCTGGCTGAATTCCTTCGCACTATACAGAAATCCGGGCATCAGGAAATCGAAAATGCTCCAGAGCTCGGAGAGGCGGTTTTCGATTGGGGTTCCGGTCAGGGCAAAACGGCGGTCCGCCTTCAGGATCTTGACAGCCTTTGTCACGGCTGCCCTCTGGTTTTTGATAAACTGCGCCTCGTCCAGGACGATCGTGGAAAAACGGATATTCTCAAAGAGTGTGATGTCACGCTTGAGAAGGTCATAGGAGGTTACATAGATATCCGCGCTATCTCCTGATTCGATCTGCTGCAGCTGTTCCTTCCGGCTTTTCGCGTTTCCGGCCAGCAGGGCAATCTCCAGGCTGCCGGTAAAGCGCTGGCATTCCTCCTTCCAGTTGTAGACCAGGGAGGCAGGGCAGACGATCAGCGCCGGCCTGGATTCCCCTCCCTGCCTGACGCTGAGAAGGTAGGAGAGCATCTGTATGGTTTTTCCGAGGCCCATCTCATCGGCCAGGATGCCGCCGAAACCGGCCTGCGAGAGCGTGGAGATCCACCGGAAGCCGTAGAGCTGGTAGGGACGCAGCACATCGGAGAGGCTTTCGTCCACATCAAAGTCGGAATCCTGGATGGATTTGAAGGAACGCACCAGTCCTTTGAAGTGCTTGTCCCTTGATACTGCGATGGCATCGTGTTCCTCCAGGAGGCGGTCCACATACAGGGAACGGTAAGCAGGAACCTGGACCTGCCCACGTATCAGCTGTTCCATGGAAATGCCTATGGAGTCAGCTACATTTTCCAGATCCTGCAGGGCAGGCGCTTTCCTGACATCAATATAATCCCCGTTTTTCAGGCGGTACCAGCGCTTCTTCTCGTGGTAGCTGTCGAGGAGTCCCAGAAGCTCATCCTGCGACAGGTCTTTGGTCTGGATGGAAAGCTCCAGCAGGGAGCCATCCATTTCCACGGAAAAGCGCGGCTGCGGCGCGGGACGTACATGTACGCTGTGGAAAGCGTCGCTTCCCTTGACTTCCCCAAACCTGGAGAGCACCGATACCGCCTCTGTCATGATCTGGATCAGAATCTCTTCATTCAGCATGACATAGTAATTCTGCTCTTCGGGAGAAGGGGAAGAGAAATACTTCCGGACTGCTTCCAGAACCCTGTTCTCCTGGTCGGTATCTCTTTGTATGGCAGTGCCTGAAGGAGGAAACCCCGTTACAAAGGAATCATTGGCATAGGTTACCTCCGGACGGCAGGTGATCCGGGAATCATCCATGTCGATATAGAAGGTAAACTCCGGTTCCGGGGGAAGAAAATCAAGGTTCAGGTTCGCGGTGCCGTCATGCAGGTTGATCTCAGGGGCGCTGCGCAGCATTGGAAGCACCCGGTAACAGAACTCCGGAAACTTCTTCAGGCCGATCCTGCAGCGGAAGCTTCCATCCTTGTCCGCAATCGACAGATACGGCTTCAGCACGTCAAGGTCCTCATTTTTGACCCGGCCGAAATGGGTGTCATCCAGGATGTACTGATACTGATTCCCCTGAAGGAGGCGCGGGATTGTCCCGCTCATCTCGATGTAAACCGGCTTTTTACCCCGGGTGAGCTTTGGCGTAAGGGAGATATCCGCGCGTACTGTTCCCGGCTGCACCTTTACATAGGTGATGCCGGCAGAAGAGGAAGCTAACGATGGAAGCTCTGTCCCCTGTGTCATATCATAGATCAGGTCGAGGTCACTTCCTTCCAGCGGAATGCTGTTGCCAACGGAAATATATTGGTAATAGTAATATGTGTTTCCGCCGTTGATTCTACGGTTCACCCGCTCGATGTTCCTCACCCGTGATTGGATGAAGTCGAACCATTTCCGTCCGTCTTCTGTAAAATCCTCCCTGGAAAAATCGATGGAAGCTTTGGTGGAAAGGCTGTAGGTGCTTTTCTGGTCAACGGAGGCTACCAGCTTCTCCAGTCCTTTCAGGATGTATTCACGCTCTCCGGTTTTCCCGATCTGGAAGGAAAGCTGGAGGGAACCGTTTCGCCTGTCCTGGGTGATTCTCGGCGACAGGGTAATGACCTTTGACACAGCCGGTTCAAATTCTTCCTCTGCTGTGTCCGGAACATCAGCGGCCATGCCGTCAGTCAGGGCAAACAGGAGCTTTACTGCTTTTTCATCTGTTTCATCTCCCGGCATCTCATCGATATTCTTCTCCCAGGCAGACGCGAATAAAAGGAGCGCATGGCAGCACAGCTTTGCAGGGTGAGGATTCCAGGAGTAGAGGGCGCTTTTGTTTGATGACCGGTAACAGGAACAGGTGATATCGGTAAACTCAGTCTGGTTCATTTTCAGACAGACATTTTCGATCTCTTCACCTTGGATCCCCACATCCCCGCTTGCCGTAAGGACCTGATTGCCGAAGTGGTCATAGTCGACGGAAAAGGTGACAGGAACAAGTCCGGATTCATCATACAGGTGATTCGCCAGCTCAACTTCGTACTGGTTGGTGGTGACATCCTTTGCAATCTTGTCCATGCGGAAAAAAGCCTCAGCCGGCAGAGGGGCGACATGTCCTTTGAGAACATCGGGGACAGAGAGGATCGTGGATTCTTTCTTCTCGCGCTCCCGCAGAAGACGTTCCTGCTCCTTCCGGCGTTCCTCTTCCTCCCGGTACATCTCGGCTTCTTCTTCCGTCTCAACAAAAGTGAATGGGCCATGGACATGTTCCCAGTAGAACATGAGGGATGCGACATGCCGGCATGTCCGCTTATTCATGCCGATACTGCAGGTACAGCTGAACCGTTCATCCGGCCTGTCATCAAAGTCATCGTCGTAATCATCATACCAGTGTGATCCGTAGGAATTCTGATAGGGCATGCCGGTTTTCCATTCTCCATAGTTTATGCAGTCGTGATAGGAGGAAGGAGCGATGACCATACACTGAAACCTGCCGGCGGTGTCACAGGATGCCCACCTATTGTCCGGGTCCGCCTGGAAATTTATCACTTTTCCGTTTCTGACATCCTGCTCACCCTGCAGCAGGAGTGTCTTTGTGAAGTTTTCCTTCCAGTTCCAGGTGATCGAGTTTAGCTTCTTTTCCATCTTTGCCAGAATCCTTTCTGAATTGCCGGTTGTTTCCAAAATGTCATACAAATCATTTCTGAAAAATTGTAACCTATCCAAGAGTATAATGACAAGCTATATGTTGTTGTTCTGCTGCAGGCTATACTCAGTTACAAGTCACACCCCCGCCAGCGTAACTGTCCACTGCCCGGCCGGGCAGTGAACAGTTACATACCCAATGGCCTGTGACTTGTAAAGTGGAACGTAACTGTTCAGAACCTGTTCTGAACAGTTACGCATCGGGCGATGCTTCGCA
>CAMJIC010000172.1 GCA_946405675.1 uncultured Clostridia bacterium | reverse complement strand
TGTCTTCGGTATGTTCCATGAGAAGTTCGGCTTCTGGCCGGAATCGACCAGCTCCTATTATCTGGACGCGGACCTGATCAACTATATCAAGTCTGCGTACCCTTCAGTGAAATGTGCCGTTGCCACCTGCTGGGAGGAGGGGCCGAAGGCCTACCACACCTGCAACAATTCCTGGTATACCTTTATGGATGGCGGCCCGTGGGCACCATGGATCCCGTCGAAGCAGAATACCCATGCTCCGGCCTCCTGTCCGGAGGAGGATTCAGGCATTGTCGCCATTCCGCATCTGTCCCGTGACCTTCTGGCGTGCTATGACGGAAACGGCTCAAACTTTGGGACGCATCCCCAGAATGTCCTGCGGGGCATGATCTATGACACTGATACCTGGGAATTTCCCTATTATTATAATCTGGTGGATCAGTACCGCAGCCTGTCAAAGTACAATGACGGATACGCCTATAACATGATGTTCGTAGGACCGGGCTGGCTGAACAAAATGGGAAGATGGGAGGCTCCGTATGAGCTTTTGAAGAAATCCTACGAGGACGGCCTTGGATATTATGGCGAGCTGAAGAAAAAAGGCGAGCTGAAGGACATGACCATGTCCGAGTTTGCGGATTATTTCCGGGCGAAGAAGAGCTACAGCGAACCGGAGTGCGCTCCCTGGCGGGATATTCTGTACGGCTCCGACAAGCAGCTGTTCTGGTACTGTGACGCGAATATGAGAGCCTGCATCAACATGGATCAGGGAGGCGCACTGGTGGACCTTCGCAATTATGCGGCAAAGCAGCGCATTCCGGTGGGAGTCGGCACCAAAAACCCGGTGGACGCTTCCTATCCGTTCCTGATCCAGGAAAAGTACAGGGCTGGTTATTTCACCCATTATGCGGGAGCCGGGACAGTGAGGAGCGCCGTTTTTTCCTACCAGGGGCAGGAGGCGAACCTTTGCCAGTGCAGAACCCATGCACGCCTGCTGGAAAAAGAGATGGAAGGAGCCTGCCTTCTGCTGAACGGGAAAGGCAGCAAGGGACTGAAGGAAAGGAACCTGGTCCTGGATCCGGTGGAGCTGGAACTGGGAGACCTCACCTTCAAGGTACAGACAACCGTTTCCTTCCAGGAGGGGGATGCCTCGATCGCGATGACCAGGAAGGTGTATGACTTCAGCAGGAAGGATGCGAAGGTCACCCTGAAGGAGTATATCACCGCCTGCTACGGGACTACGGAATATACGCAGGACATGACAGGGGTGCTCCTTGGACTCGATTCCCCGGCGGATGCGTCCGGCGCAAGGTCGCAGGAGATTCTGGAATATCTGTATAAGGACCGCAGCAAACGGATGGACGGAGCGGCGCGCATCTGGGCGAAGATTCCCCAGATCGAGACGAAGATCACCATGGAATCAAGCCGCAGGGATGCCTGCGGGTTCATTGAGGAAGGATATGCATTTTCACCGATGTTTACCCTTGGCACCGTCATGGAGGTAGCCGAAGGAGAGGAGGTAACGACATGGCTCAGGCTGGCAAAGGAAAGCTGAATTACAGATGTCCGTCCTGCTTCATGCGGGATCTCGACATTGACATGTTTTATGATGCGCAGAAGGAAGAGTATTATTGCATCCGCTGCCAGTACCACGGCAGCGAGGCGGATGTGCTGGAGAAAAATGAGATGGCGCGGTTTCGTTACGGCGCCATGATGAAGCGGTTTGAAACATTTGATGAATTTTAATACACCTGACGCAGATATCGAAAAAACTGACAAGCAAGGTGTATATATTAATTCGTGACAGATCCTTACTATTTTGATTTGTAACTGTTCAGAACCTGTTCTGAACAGTTACGCATCGGGCGATGCTTCGCATCCTGAATCGCCCGATGCCACTTTATTTACTCTTTCATACGCCCTCAGCAGCAAGTGCTTCGGGCTGTTCTGAACAGTTATTTTGATTTTTCCAAAAGATCATGAGGAGAGACCATGCAGAATTTTAACCTTGGTATGATTGATGACCCTGCTGCCTTTAAGGTCAATGTGCTCCCGGCCCATTCCGACACCCGGATCCTGGGGCCGGAGGGGAGAGAGCTGAGCCTTTCTTTGAACGGCATGTGGCGGTTCCATTATGCGGAAAATCCATCGTCGATTGTGGCAGGCTTTGAGAAGCCGCAGATGGATGTCAGCGGATGGCGGGAGATCCCGGTACCGTCCAACATCCAGATGGAAGGATATGACGCGCCTGCCTATGTCAATTCCCAGTATCCCTGGGACGGGCGGGAGAATCTCGCCCTCGGGGCTGCGCCGAGGCGCTTCAACCCGACCGCGCAGTATGTCACCTTTTTTGAGGTGCCGGATGCCTGGAAGGGAGAGAAGATCCGTATCCGTTTCCACGGTGTGGAATCCGGCTTCGCACTGTGGCTGAACGGAGACTTTGTCGGCTACAGCGAGGATTCCTTCACTCCGTCGGAATTCGACCTTACTCCGTACCTTCAGGAGGGCGTGAACAGGCTGGCCGTCCTTGATTTCAAATTTACCAACGGCTCCTGGCTGGAAGACCAGGATATGTACCGCCTGAGCGGGATCTTCCGTGATGTGGAGCTGTATCCGGTTTTTGGCGTGCATCTGGAGGATGTGCGCATCAAGGCTGACCTGGACAGGACCTTTTCGCAGGGCGTTCTGGATGTGGCGGTGAAGGTCTCCGGACAGACGGAAGGCGCAAGGCTTGTATGGGAGCTGTATGAGAGGGGATGCGCTGTCCCTGATCCGGTCCGTTGGATGGCATTTCCAAAAAAGGAACGCTGCGGTGGTGCTGAGGTGGTTCTTCCGGATGCAAGGGAGGGGGCTTTCGGCCAGATCGCTGCGGCTGAGGCATCCATCCAGTGCATGCTGGAGACGGTTCATGCCTGGAGCGCGGAGATGCCGTACCTGTATGAACTCAGGCTCTGCCTCCTGGCAAAGGATGGCCGGGTGGTCGAGACGGCTTCGGAGTATGTCGGGTTCCGCCATTTTGAGATGAAGGACGGGATCATGTGCCTGAACGGGAAGCGGGTTGTGTTCAATGGCGTGAACCGGCATGAGTTTTCCTGCGACACGGGACGTTCCCCGCGCAGGGAGGATGTGGAAAAGGACATCCGGATCATGAAGCGGAACAACATCAATGCCATCCGCACCTGCCACTATCCGAATGCATCAATCATTTACCGTCTGGCAGACCTGTACGGGCTGTACATGATCGCTGAGACGAACATGGAGACCCATGGAAGCTGGTGCTTCCCGGCCTGCAGGGAAGAGGAGAAGCTTCCCAATGACCATCAGGAATACCTTCCCATGATGCTTGACCGCGTTCGCTCCCAGTATGACCGGGACAAGAACCATCCGGCGATCCTGATCTGGTCTTGCGGAAATGAAAGCTATGGAGGCTCGGTCATTTACCAGATGTCGCAGCACTTCCGGGAGCTGGATGACACGCGCCTGGTGCATTATGAAGGAGTGATGCATGACCGCAGGTACAATGACACCTCCGACATGGAATCTCAGATGTACACCAGCGCGGCAGATGTGGAACATTTCCTGGAGACGCATCCGGACAAGCCCTTTATCCTTTGTGAGTACACCCACTCCATGGGGAACTCCAACGGAGGGATGCACCGTTATATCGAGCTGAGCGAGAGGAACCCCCGCTATCAGGGAGGATTTATCTGGGATTTCGTAGACCAGGCGGTACGCAGGAAGAACCGCTACGGTGAGGAATTCCTGGCATATGGCGGAGACTGCGGGGAACGGCCCACGGACTATGATTTCTCCGGAAACGGGATCATTGACGCCACGCGCAGGCCATACGGAAAGATTCAGGAGATCCGCTACAATTACCGAACCATCAAGGCTGAGGTGGAGGGCAGCACGGTAAAGGTCACCAACAAGAACCTGTTTGTCCCGACCAGCGCGTTCGCCTGCGTGGCGAAGGTGGAAAAAGAGGGTGTCCTTCTGGCATGCGAAGCGATGGATGTGGATGTGGCACCTCTGAGCGAGAAGGAATTCCGGCTTCCCTTCGCGTTTGGGATCTCCGGAAATGAGCCGGGGAACATGGCCGGCACATCCGGGAGCAAGGAGAACGCTTCGAAGGATGAAGGGATGGATCATGGTGTGATCCGTTTTGATGAGGAAGGCGAATATGCCGTGACGGTTTCATTCCTCCTGAAGGAGGATACGCTCTGGGAAAAGAAGGGATATGAGATCGCCTTCGGGCAGACCGTTGTCAAGGTTGGCTCTCCGCTTCCCGTGAGCCTGGAAGAGAATCCTGCAGGACTGAAGAAAGCGGCTTCTGGCACGGGCCTTTTGTGCCTTGGCGCGGACAAGGCGAAGCAAGGCGCCCAGGGGCTTGAGGTCGTGGAAGGAAAGATGAACATCGGCGTGAGAGGGGAACACTTTGAGGTTCTGTTCTCATCCATGAAGGGCGGAATCGTGTCTTACCGCTTTGGCGGCAGGGAACTGATTGATGAGATCCCGCGCCCGAACTTCTGGAGGGCACCGGTGAGCAATGATGCCGGAAACCGCATGGCTTCCCGTCTGGGGATCTGGAAGATCGCCAGTGATTATCAGGAGTTCAGTGATCCGCAGAAGGGGATCTTTGACGCTTCCCCGGATGAGGACGGGACATACCCGAAGGTTTCCCGGACGGATGACTACGTTCAGATCATCTGGAAGAGATTCCTTCCGGTTCTGTGCCCCGGAAAGCCGCTTGCAAAGGACAAGGCGGCGGATTCTCAGAAGGCGAAGGAAATGTCCCTTGGCTGTGTCACCTGCCTGACCACCTACCGGGTGTTTGCGGATGGAACCGTCCGGTGCATCCTGGACTATGACCCGGCTTATGAGCTTCCCCCCATGCCTGAGTTTGGCTGGATGTTCGCGGTCAGCGCGGATTATGATACCGTGACCTGTTACGGGAACGGGCCTGAGGAGAATTACTGTGACCGGAAGGAAGGAGTGAAGCTTGGCGTTTACCAGGCGAAGGTATCCGAGCTGATGGAGCGTTATCTTGTCCCGCAGGAGACCGGGAACCGCACCGGCGTACGCTGGGCGAAGGTTACAGACAGAAGCGGCCATGGAATCATGGTCAGCGCTGCCGGATTCCCCAATTGCGGAGACCCTGAAGCGTCCGCCCCGGGCACGATGGAGTTCTCCGCCCTTGCGTACAGCCCGGATCAGCTGGAGATCGCGAGGCATCCCTATGAGCTGGGACCGGTGCATAAAACCTGGATCCGCTGCTCCCTGAAGCAGATGGGTGTCGCGGGAGATGACAGCTGGGGCGCCCGCCCGCATCAGGAGTACATGGTGCCGAATGACCGCAGGCTTGTCTTCGCGTTTGATTTCAAGGGGATCTGAATTGATTCAAGATGGCTTCCACACTGCTTTCGATGGCAGTGGGAAGCCTTTTTTGTATTTTCATGTATCTGCATGCCACACTTTTGAATATGATATGTATCAGAGAAGTAACTGTTCAGGACAGCCCGAAGCACTTGCTGCTGAGGGCGTATGAAAGTG
>CAMJIC010000171.1 GCA_946405675.1 uncultured Clostridia bacterium | reverse complement strand
AACTTCACTTCCCCTGTGACAAACTGCTGGGTGGATTCAACGAATGCCTGGATGGCTTCCCGAAGCGGCGTGAACCACTTCCCCTCGTAAACCGTCTGGGCCATCTGGCTGGCGAGCCTTTTCTTGTATTCCATCGTTTCGCGGTCCAGACACAGCTCCTCGAGCTGGTCATGGGCTGCCATCAGGATGGTTCCGCCGGGAGTCTCATAGACGCCGCGGCTCTTCATGCCGACGACACGGTTTTCCACGATATCAATGATGCCGATGCCGTTCTTTCCGCCGAGTGCATTCAGCGTGCGGATGATGTCAGAGACCTTCATCGACTTACCGTTGATGCTCTTCGGGACTCCCTTTTCAAATGTCATTGTAACATCCGTCACTTCGTCCGGCGCCTTCTGAGGCGTGACGGAAAGAACCAGGAGAGAGTCGTAGTTCGGGGCAAGAGAAGGATCCTCGAGCTCCAGGCCTTCATGGCTGATGTGCCAGAGGTTGCGGTCACGGGAATAACCTTTCCCCATGGAAAACGGGAGGTTGATCCCATGCTGTTTGCAGTATTCGATCTCATCTTCACGACTCTGAAGTGTCCATACGTCGGTCATGCGCCATGGGGCGATAACCTTCAGGTCAGGGGCAAGCGCCTTGATCCCGAGCTCAAAACGGATCTGGTCATTGCCCTTGCCGGTTGCTCCGTGGCAGACTGCAACCGCATTCTCCTTGCGCGCGATCTCGACCAGCTTTTTGGCGATAGCAGGGCGGGCCATGGAGGTGCCGAGCAGATATGCATGCTCATAGACCGCTCCGGCCTTGACGCAGGGCATCACAAAATCATCGCAGAATTCATCCACGATATCTTCGATATATAATTTGGAAGCGCCGCTGGAAAGAGCACGCTCTTCCAGGCCGTCGAGTTCTTCCTCCTGGCCGCAGTCCACGCAGCAGCATACAACATCATAATTAAAATTCTCTTTCAGCCATGGAATCATTGCAGTGGTGTCCAGGCCGCCGGAATAAGCAAGGATTACCTTTTCCTTTTCCATCATGGATTTCCCCTCTTTCAAAATATTATTGGATGATGCCGTTAATATAGCGCGGTGAGAATAAATATGCAAGCAAAAAATCGTGAATAATGAAATGAATCCTGCATAAATGTATAATATGCATAAAAAATGAAAATGTATTCAGAAATAATGCAGATTCAGCCTTTACTTTATGATGTTTGTGGGTTAAGATTGACGGCGACAGCCGTAGTCTGGTTTCGGACAGGAAGGACAGTGTTTGAAAGAGTTATGATAAAAGCAGGAATCATCGGATCTACAGGTTATGCAGGCGCAGAACTGGTGCGGCTTTTGCTGCAGCATCCCCAGGCGGAGATTGTCTGGTATGGATCCAGGAGCTATGTGGATCAGAATTACGCGGATATCTACCGGAATATGTTTGAGCTGGTGGATGAGAAATGCATGAATGATGATATGGGAGAGCTTGCGAAAAGGGCGGATGTCATTTTCACAGCGACCCCGCAGGGCTTGTGTGCGTCCCTGGTCAGTGAAGAGATCCTCTCCCATGCGAAGGTGATCGACCTGAGCGCGGATTTCAGGCTCAAGAGCGTGACGGTCTATGAGAAGTGGTACCACCGTACCCATGAAGCGCCGAAGTATATTCCGGAAGCGGTATACGGGCTTTGCGAGATCAACCGCAGCAGGATCCCCGCAGCAAGGATCGTGGCGAATCCCGGATGCTATACGACCGCTTCGATCCTGGCCCTGTATCCGCTGGTGGCAGAGCGGCTGATCCAGCCGGATACGATCATCATCGATGCAAAGTCGGGAACCTCAGGAGCCGGGAGAGGGACTAAGCTGGGGAACCTTTACTGCGAGGTCAATGAAAGCATTAAGCCCTATGGCGTTGCGACCCATCGGCACACGCCGGAGATCGAGGAGCAGCTCAGCTATGCGGCAGGCATGAATTATAATGCAGGAGAAGGCGTGCGGATCAATTTCACGCCCCACCTGGTGCCGATGAACAGAGGGATCCTGGCAACCTGCTACGCCTCCCTGAAGCCTGGCGCGGATGCCGCGAAGATCCAGGAGGCCTATGAGAAGTACTATCAGGATGAATACTTTATCCGTCTGCTGGGAAAGGAGCGCTTCCCGGAGACAAGGTGGGTCGAGGGCTCCAATTTTGTTGATATCGGTTTCACCGTGGATGAGAGGACCGGGCGCGTGATCGTAGCCTCCGCGATTGACAATCTGGTGAAGGGAGCGGCAGGTCAGGCAGTCCAGAACATGAACCTTCTGTTTGGCCTGGAGGAGAATACCGGGCTGAAGCTTGTCCCGGTATTTCCGTGACTGGAAAGCGAGGAAACAATGAATCTATATGACGGCGGCGTCACATCGCCGCAGGGCTTCCGGGCGGCGGGAATCTGCGCCGGGCTCAAGAAGAACCGTAAGGATATGGCCATGCTCATGAGCACTGCTCCATGCACCGCGGCCGGGACATTTACCAGCAACCTGGTCAAGGCATCCCCTGTCGTGTGGGATCAGAATATCGTGAAGCAGACAGGATGTGCCAGGGCCGTTGTGATAAACAGCGGCGTCGCGAACGCCTGCACCGGCAGGCAGGGGGATGAATACTGCCTGGAAACCGCCAGGGCGGCTGCTAAGGCACTGGGGATCAGGCCGGAGGAGGTGCTCCTTGCGTCCACCGGTGTGATCGGACGGCAGCTTCCCATGGATACGATCACAGAAGGGGTCAGAACGATGTCCGGGCTTCTTTCGGACACGAGGGAGGCGGCATCCGATGCCGCGCAGGCGATCATGACCACTGACACCAAAAGGAAGGAGATCGCTGTCACTTTCGAGCTGTCCGGGAAAAAAGTAACCATCGGCGGCATGACGAAGGGCGCGGGCATGATCCATCCGAACATGGGAACCATGCTTTGCTTTCTGACAACGGATGCGGCGATCAGCGCCAGTATGGCACAGAAGGCGCTCCTGTCCTGTGTGCAGGATTCTTTCAATATGATCTCTGTGGATGGAGACGAGTCAACCAATGACACCTGCATTCTTCTGGCCAATGCGCTTGCCGGCAATGAGGAGATCACGCAGGAGGATGAGTCCTTTCGGACATTCTGCCGCGCGCTGGAGCTGGTGACGAAGAACCTCGCCAGGAGGATGGCGGCGGACGGAGAGGGCGCGCATGCGCTGTTTGAGGTCAGGGTAACGGGGGCTTCCACAAAAGAGCAGGCCGTCACCCTCGCAAAGAGTGTGATCGGGTCAAACCTCGTCAAGACAGCGATCGCGGGACATGACGCAAACTGGGGCAGGATCATCTGCGCGATGGGATACTCCGGGGCGGCATTTGACCCGGGGAAGGTTGACCTGACCTTTGAGAGCAGTGCCGGATCCGTGAGGATTGCCGAGAATGGCGTTTCAACCGGCTACAGCGAAGAGGAAGCGACAAAAATCCTTTCCCAGGATGAGATCACGGCGGTGATCGATATACATGAAGGATGTCAGGAAGCGGTCGCATGGGGATGTGACCTGACGTATGAATATATTTCCATTAACGCGGACTACCGGTCCTGAAGGCAGTTTTGACAGGAGGAAGTTTGAATTGGATCAGGAAATGAGCGTAAAAGAGATGGAGCTTTATCTGGACAAGGCAGGCGTTCTGATCGAAGCGCTGCCGTATATCCAGCATTTTCAGGGAGCGACCATCATTGTGAAGTATGGCGGAAGCGCCATGGTGGATCATGAACTGAAAAAGAGCGTGATCAAAGATGTCGCGCTTCTGAAGCTCGTGGGGTTCCGCCCGATCATCGTGCACGGCGGCGGTAAGGAGATCACAGGCTGGCTGGGCAGAGTCGGGAAGAAGAGTGAATTCGTGAACGGGTTCCGCGTGACGGACGGCGAAACGATGCGCGTTGCGGAGATGGTGCTGAACCGCATCAACAAAGGGCTTGTCTCCATGATGGAGAAGGTCGGCGTGAAGGCCTGCGGCGTTTCAGGCAAGGACGGGACGATCCTTCGGGTCGCCAGGAAGATGCCTGGGGGCGCGGACATCGGATTCGTGGGGGAGGTCCAGGAGGTGGATACCACGCTTCTGAATACGCTCCTGGATGCGGGTTTTGTCCCGGTCGTCTGCCCGGTGGGATCCGATGAGGGATATTATTCGTATAATGTCAATGCGGATGATGCCGCCTGCGCGATCGCAAAAGCCATGAAGGCGCAAAAGCTTGTATTCCTGTCTGACATCAAAGGCGTATTTGCGGACCCGGAAGATCCGGACTCACTCATTTCCGAGATGACAGTCCAGGAGGCGAAGGAATTCATCGCCCAGGGCCACGCAGGCGGAGGCATGCTGCCGAAGCTGAACAGCTGCATCGACGCCATCGAGTCAGGCGTGAGCAGAGTGCATATCCTGGACGGACGCATCCCGCATTCCCAGCTTCTGGAATTCTTCACGAACAAAGGAATCGGAACCGCGATCATCGGAGATACGGAACGGCGGTTTTATGAGAAGAATCAGGAGGGATGAGCATGTCAGCTTCACAGAAGATCATGGATGAGACGGAGCAGTATGTGCTCCATACCTACAACCGTTTTCCGGTGGTATTTGACCATGGGGAAGGAAACCGGCTTTATGACGTGGAAGGCAGGGAATACCTGGACTTTGGCGCGGGGATCGCTGTCTTTGCCCTTGGCTATGGGAACAGGGACTTTAATGACGCGCTGAAGGGGCAGATTGACAAGCTGATCCATACCTCGAATCTGTTTTACCACGAGCCTCTCAGGGATGCGGCGAAGCAGGTGATCGACCATACCGGGCTTTCACGGGTCTTCTTTACGAACTCCGGCGCGGAAGCGATCGAGGGAGCCATCAAGGCGGCGAGGAAGTATGCCTACCTGCGGGACGGTTCCAACGACCATGAGATCATTGCTATGAACCAGTCCTTCCACGGAAGGACCATCGGAGCCCTGTCGGTGACAGGGAACGCACATTACCAGGATCCCTTCCGCCCTTTGATGGGTGGGGTCCGGTTTGCGGATTTCAATGACTTTGAGAGCGTGGAGGCTGCAGTGACCGGCAAGACCTGCGCGATCCTGATGGAAACCGTTCAGGGAGAGGGCGGCATCTACCCGGCGGATCCTGAGTTCCTTGCAAAGGTGCGCGCCCTGTGTGACGAGAAGGACATCCTTCTGATCCTGGATGAGATCCAGTGCGGCATGGGTAGGTGCGGAACATGGCTTGCCTGTGATGCATACGGGATCCGGCCGGATATCGTAACTATGGCTAAGGCGCTTGGTTGCGGCGTTCCCGTCGGCGCTTTCGTCCTTGGAGAGAAAGCTGCCGGAAAAACCCTTGCTCCCGGGGATCATGGTACGACCTATGGAGGGAATCCTCTGGCATGCATGGCGGTGAAGACAGTTTTTGAGCTGTTTGAACGGGAGAAGATCCTGGAGCACGTGCGCGAGACCGCGCCGTATCTGGAAGCGAAGCTCGATGAGCTGGTCCGTAAACATGACTTCCTGACGATGCGGCGCGGCATGGGATT
>CAMJIC010000170.1 GCA_946405675.1 uncultured Clostridia bacterium | reverse complement strand
CTCCTCGTGCAATCCATAGCCTGCCCGGCCGTTCAGTGAACAGCAACCTGGCCAGGGTGTGACTTGTAACGATAGTGAACTGTAACCAGCAATGATGCCCAATCCGCACATTGACTGGAAAAATGCCATGTGCTAAAATTTTCTATTGTATTATAGGTCGGCTGACAGCCGAAAAGATGCTCTGGATCTGCGGTTTTTTGGCGGATCCGGGTTAAGCACAGGAGGTGCCGGAATGGCGAAAAGTACCATTGATGCGATCCGTGAGGTCGAGCAGCAGACAATGGAGGCCGAGAAGAAGGCCGCTGCTGATGCCAGGGAGCTCGCCTCTAAGACCAAGGATGATGCCGAGGCATTGATCCGGGAGGCCGTCAAAAAGGCGCATGCTGATGCGCAGGCGATCATCCAGGAGGCTGAGGCAAGGCAGAAGGAACTGGTTGGACAAAAGTCCCAGGAGGCAAAGAAAGCTGTGGATCAGCTGAAAGCGTCCGCCGCGCAGAGAAGCGGGTCGGCGGTGAAGGCGATCCTTGCCATTGCTTCCGGCATGGACTGAGCATTTCACTGACGGAAAGGAGAAATAACAGCCTATGTCTGTAGTTCCGATGAAACGAATTTCGGTCGCCGCGATGAAGGCGGATCGAAAAGCCGTTCTGGAATATCTGCAGGTGCTGGGCGCGGTACAGATCTCGATCAGAGGAAAAGAGGACGACGTCTTCCGGAAGACGGATATGTCGAAGTCGCAGCAGGTATTCCTCAAGAACAGTGATAAGGCGGAGGACGCGCTTGCGGTGCTGAAGCGTATGGCGCCGGAGAAGACGGGACTCCTGGCGAGCCTTGAGGGAAGGAAGGAGCTCTCCAGGGAAGCATTCGACCAGTGGGCAGGCAAGAGCGCGGAAATCCTGGCAGTGTGCGCAAAGATCCTTGAGACGGAAAAGGAGTATGCGGACCTTGTGTCGCGGATTCCGAAGCTTGAGGATCAGAAGAAGGCACTCGAGCCATGGATGAAGCTTGATATTCCCCTTGATCTTTCTGAGACCAGAACCTGTGCGGTATTTACCGGAACGCTGCAGGGCGAGTATCTGCTGGATGAGTTCTATACCCAGCTGAAGAAGCTGTCAAAGGTAGAGACCTTTCACGGGGACATCATTTTCTCAGATGCGACGCAGACCTGCATTTTCCTGGTATGTGAGCGGAAGGATCAGGCCGCGGTCAGGGAAGCACTCAGGCGTATGAATTTTGCCGCGCCTCCTGTGACCGGCATGAATCCTGCCCAGCGGATCAAGGAGATTGAAGAGGAGATCGCACGTACCCAGACGGAGATTGAGAAGACGGCGGGGAAGATCCGTTCCTATGCGGACCGCCGGGAGGAGATCCGGTTTGTGTCGGATTATTTTGCGATCCGCGCGGAAAAGTACGGAGTGATCTCACAGCTGCTCCAGTCAAGGAGAGTGTTTTTCCTGGAGGGATTCGTCCCGGCGGCCCAGGCACAGGATCTGGCCAGCCGGCTGGAGCGCCGGTTTGACGTGGCCGTGGAGATCAAGAATCCCGGCAAGAAGGAGAAACCGCCGATCCTACTGAAGAACAATGGATTTGCTTCACCGCTGGAGGGCGTCACCGAGAGCTATTCGCTCCCGGGCAAGAAGGAGATCGATCCGACCTTCCTGTCATCGCTCTTTTACTACATCCTGTTTGGCATCATGCTTTCGGACGCGGGGTACGGCATCCTGCTGTTTGTGGCCACGGGGGTGATCCTTGTGAAGTTCGGCGGGAAGATGGAAGAGGGCATGAAGAAGACGATGCGCATGTTTTTCTTCTGCGGGATCGCGACGACCTTCTGGGGATTCATGTTCGGCTCCTTCTTTGGAGACGCGGTTTCGGTAATCGGACAGACCTTCTTCGGGAAGGGAACTGATTTCGGGCTGAAGCCTTTGTGGTTCGCCCCCCTGGATGAGCCCATGCGGATGCTCACGTTCTGCTTTATCATTGCCCTGATCCACATGTTTGTGGGACTTGGCGCGAAGGCCTATATGCTGATCAAGGAAAAGAAGATCATGGACATGGTCTATGACGTGGTTCTGTGGTATGTGCTCCTGATCAGCTGCATCGTTTTCCTGCTGACGGTTCCCACCATGGCGGAGATGCTTTCGGTAAGCTCGCTTCCGGCATCCCTCAAGACTCCGATGATGGTGCTGATGGTCATTTCGGCGGTGGGGATCATTCTTACCGGCGGCAGGGAGTCGAAGAACTGGGTCAAGCGCATCCTGAAGGGGCTGTACGCGCTGTACGGTATCTCGGGCTGGCTGAGCGACATCCTGTCCTATTCCAGGCTTCTGGCGCTGGGACTTGCAACAGGTGTCATCGCGCAGGTATTTAACTCCATGGGAAGCATGGGAGGAAGCTCCATCCCGGGAGCGGTCATGTTCATCGTTGTGTTCCTGATCGGAAATGTGCTGAACCTTGCGATCAATGCGCTCGGCGCGTATGTCCACACAAACCGTCTGACATACGTCGAGTTTTTCGGAAAGTTCTACGAGGGCGGCGGGAAGAAGTTCCGTCCCTTCGCTGCAAATACGAAGTATTACAAGTTTAAGGAGGAAATGTAATTATGAGTTTGGGATTGTTCTTTGCTCTTACCGGAGCAGCACTTGCAGCGGCAACTTCGGGACTTGGCAGCGCACGGGGCGTCGGCATTGCCGGCCAGGCGGCGGCAGGCTCCTGTACGGATAACCCTGACCTGTTTTCCAAGGTCCTGATCCTTCAGCTGCTCCCCGGCACCCAGGGAATTTACGGACTGCTGATCGCATTTATCTGCCTGTCCCAGATCGGGCTTCTGGGCGGAGGCGCGGATCCGAACATGTCCCTTTCCACCGGTCTTCTGTATCTTGCGGCCTGCGTCCCGGTCATCATTGTTGAGCCGATCTCCGCGATCAACCAGGGCAAGACCTCTGTCGCTTCCATCGCGATGGTAACCAAGAAGCAGGAAACCTTTGGTAAATCCATGATTTTCCCGGCCATGGTCGAGACGTACGCGATCCTGGCGCTGCTGATCTCCATTCTGGCGATCTTTGGTGTTTCCGGAATGGCTGCTTAAGGAGACAGTTCAATGGCAGGTTTAGATAAGATATTAGAGGATATCCGAAGCGAATCCGCGAAAGCGGTCGATTCCGTGATGCGTGAGGCAAAGGCCGGATATGACGCGCAGATGGATCAGGCCAGGAAAGAGGCGGACGAGCAGGCGAAGAAGATCCTGGACCGGGCAAGGCTGCAGGCGGAGGATCTGATTGCCAGGGCGGATTCCGCCGCGGCGCTGGAGGGAAGGCGTATGCTCCTTCATGCGAAGCAGGAGCTGATCGGGGATGTGATCACGCGGGCCAAGGAGGCTTTTGTCAGCCTCCCGGCAGAGAAGTATTTCGCGGTGATCCTGAAGCTGGTCACAAAGAATGCCCTCCCGCGGGAAGGGGAGATCTGCTTCAACAGGCATGATTTTGACCGCCTGCCCAAGGATTTTGCCACGAAGCTTGTCGCGGCGCTCCCTAAGGGAGCCAGCCTGAGCGTGTCCAGGGAGGACGCGAAGATCGTGGGCGGCTTCATCCTGAAGTATGACGGGCTGGAGCAGAATCTGTCCGTGGAGGAGATCTTTGAGGAAAAGAAAGATGTAATGACGGATGCGGCAGGGAAGGTCCTGTTCTCCTGAGAGAGGATCCTGAAAGGAGGAATACAATGGCCGAACAATATATCTATGCGGTCGCACGTGTTCGTTCCCGTGAGCTGTCCCTGCTGAGTGAAGCCGTGATCGGGCAGCTGTGCGCGGCCTCCGGCGAGGAGGACTGCCTTCGGATCCTGAACGAGAAGGGGTGGGGCAACCCGGATCTTCCCAGTGAGGAGATGTTCCGCGAGGAGCAGAAGAAGACATGGGGCTTCATCCGGGAGCTTGTCCCGGACCGCATGGAGATATTTGATGTGTTCCGCCTGTCGGCGGATTACCATAACCTGAAGGCGGCGGTCAAGGAAAGCTGCATCGATGGAATACATCCCGGGATCTATCTGGAGGATGGGACGCTGGATCAGGCGGCTGTCGAGACTGCGCTGAAGGAATCTGACTACGAGGCGCTTCCGAAGGACATGCGGCAGGTGGCGCAGGAAGCGAAGGAGACCTTGCTGCAGACGAGGGACGGACAGCTGTGCGATGCGATCATCGACAGGGCGGCTCTCGAAGCAATCCGGAAGGCAGGTGCCGCGTCGGGGGAGAAGCTTCTGAAGGACTATGGCGAGCTGATCTGCGCGACGGGGGATATCAAGATTGCGGTGCGGTGCGCAAGATGCGGCAAGGACCGTTCCTTCCTGATGAAGGCGCTTGCTCCCTGTGACAGCCTGGACATTGAGCTCCTTGCGGACGCAGCCACGTCAGGGGTGGACGCAATCTGCGCATACTTGGATCATACGGACTACGCGGACGCGGTGGATGAGCTGAAGAAGTCCGTTGCGGCTTTTGAACGGTGGTGTGACAACAGGATGATCGAGACAATCCGTCCTGAGATCCACAATCCTTTCGGCATCGGTCCCATTGCGGCTTACATTCTTGCCCGTGAAAATGAGATCAGGACGGTACGCATCATCCTGGCGGCGAAGAGGAACAATCTTCCCGAGGAGATGCTCCGGGAAAGGGTAAGGGTGATGTATGTATAAGGCAGCAGTGATGGGGGACTGGGATTCCATCTACGGGTTCTCCGCGCTTGGGCTGGATACTTTTCGCGTAGAGGCGGATGATCCGGAGACAGACGCGGCGGATCTTCTGAAACGGCTTTCCCAGAACCATTATGAGATTATTTATATCACGGAATCTCTGGCGAAACGGATCCCGGAGGAGATCGACCGGTTCCGGCTTCAGCTCAGTCCTGCCGTGATCCTGATCCCGGGAATCTCGGGGAATACGGGCGATGGCCTGAACGCTGTTAAGAAATCGGTGGAGCAGGCGGTCGGAAGCGATATCATTTTCGGGAAGGATTGACATAAAAAGCAGGTTTTTAAAACGGGTTCTGAACAGTTACAGGGGCAGAACCATAACTGCTCAGAAGCGTTACAGGGGCAGAACCATAACTGCTCAGAAGCGTTACAGGAGCAGGGTCATAACTGCTCAGAAGTGTTAGAAGAGCAGAATCATAACAGTTCAGAACGGTCAAAACAGAAAGAAGCAAGTGATTCAGCACGCTGAATCCATAAACGGATAGAAAGGCGCAGGATATGGCAAAAGGAACAATCAAGAAGGTGTCCGGCCCGCTTGTCGTTGCGACAGGCATGCGCGACGCGAACATGTTCGATGTGTGCCGTGTCTCGGACAGAAGACTGATCGGAGAGGTCATCGAGATCCATGGGGACGAAGCCTCCGTTCAGGTCTATGAGGAGACGGCGGGGCTGGCGCCCGGGGAACCGGTGGAGTCAACGGGAGCGCCTCTGAGCGTAGAACTCGGCCCCGGACTCATCGGAAGCATTTATGATGGGATCCAGAGGCCGCTGGTAGAGATCATGCAGCAGACGAATTCCAACCTGCTTGCAAGGGGAAT
>CAMJIC010000169.1 GCA_946405675.1 uncultured Clostridia bacterium | reverse complement strand
GATCGGAAGAGCACACGTCTGACTGGAGTTCAGACGTGTGCTCTTCCGATCTCCGGGAACGCTGACATTGCGTACCGACATGACGACCTCATCCGAAACCTTCGTATCATAATCCGAACGATAGTAGTCTCCCGTCACCTCACGTCCGACCATCAGCTTCTTCAGGTCATCCTCCGTCACATCCGCGCTCTTGACGGTATCGATATACACGCCGTCCCTCAGGATTGTGATCGTGTCAGAAAGCCTCAGGATCTCCGGCAGGTCGTGGGAAATGAAGATGATCGTATTCCCTTCTTCCCGGATCCGGTTCATGTGCTTGTACAGCTCTTCACGGCCTTCCTGCGACAGGGCCGTCGTCGTCTCGTCGATCACGACGATCTTCGGCTTGAAATAGGTCGCCTTGACGATCTCTACCAGCTTCCTGTCCTCGAAATTATACTCATCCACCATTGCGCTGGAGCGGATGCGGTCAAAGCCGTACTCGTTGAGCAGCTTCTGGGCTTCTCTGTTCATCGCGCCGGTGTTCTTGATCCCATGCTTGACAAACCGTTCCTCATGTCCCAGGAAAATATTCTCCGCAACCGTCAGTCCTGACAGTGTGCCCAGCTCCTGCACAATGATGGAAACCCCTTCATTGTTCGCCTCAACCTGGTTCTTCGGATGGATCTCCTTTCCGTCCAGAATAAAATGGCCGCTGTCGATCGAATAGATTCCGGTCAGCATGTTGGTCAGGGTGGACTTTCCGGATCCATTCTCCCCGATCAGGGCATGCACCTCGCCCTTATTGACATTAAATGAAACATCCTGCACCGCCTTGGTAATACCGAAGGATTTGCAGAGGTGCTGAACCTGTAATCTTACTTCGCTCATTGCTCTTATCCCCCTTTGTATTATTTGACGATATCACCTTTTCTGGTCTTGGTCGTCAGTGTGACGATGACCAGAAGGGCAAGGCCGGAAATGACATCATTGACGGCAGTCGGCGCGCCCAGCGCCACAAATCCGTAGTAGATGATCTGCAGGAAGAATTCACCGATGATGATGGCCGGGATCGGGATCCCGTTTTTCTTCATGGCAAGTCCCAGGAAGCATCCCATGGTGGGATAGAAGTTACGGCTCATGGAAAGCATTCCGGTCTCAGCTACCATGGAAGAACCGTAGCTGATGGTCAGGATCGCTTCCACGCCGAAGAACGCTCCGGAGATGACGAACGCAAGGACCTTATATTTATTGACGTTAATGCCCATGTTCTTCGCCACGAACTCATCGGAGCCGATCGCGTAGGTATAGGTTCCGATCCTTGTGTAGTTCAGGAGCAGGTACGCGGCAAGGAACGCAATGACCGCAAGGATCAGGTTGCCCGGCATGGAACCGAAGGCACGCAGATCCGACGGCAGGGTCGCCGACTGGCCGCCTGCGATATAGCTGGCGATCGCTTCATAGATCAGAGCGAGGCCGGTCGTAACGATCATGGACGGAATATGCAGTTTCACGTACAGGAAGCCATTCAGAAGGCCGACGATTGCGCCTGTCAGGATGCATCCCGCAATCAGCCCGAAATACCCCAGGCCGAACCTGGAAGCAACAACCGTGCCGACGATGGAAGAAAGCATGATGTTCGCACCGATGGAAAAGTCGAACATCCCCATAACCATAACAAAGTAGAAGCCGACGGCACCTGCCGAAACCATCAGGGATGCCTCGAAATAACTGAGCAGATTCTTTGGGGATCCAAAGTTGGAAGGTGTGATCACCTTGAAGATGCCCCAGGAAACGATCACAAGAAGAAACAGGACCAGAAAGCCCATGGTCTTTCCGGACAGCTTGTTCTTTGCCGAAAGACTTTCAGAAGAACCCATTTGTTTTACCTCGTTTTATACTGTCTGTTATCAGAAAAGGCCGGTATCGCCGAAACGATACCGGCCGGAAGTTCATTCAGTCCGCCCAAAGGCAGCCTGCCTTATCAGTCTTCCGAATCTCAGGCTCCTGCACGCTCAGCAGCATCCTCGATCGACAGCTTCGCAGCGGTCGCCGCCAGATCCTCAAGGCTCAGGTCCGCCATCTCGACAAGCTCGTCCTTGGTGTACGGAAGCCTGTCTACGAAATAGGTCTCATAATCCGCGTAGTCTTCCGGAGAAGCAACATACAGATACGGGAACAGGACATCATTGAAGGTCCCGCCGAAGTCGGTGTAGTTGCCCTTGATCGCATTGTATACCATCATGAATGCGAACAGCGGATCGCAGTAATGTCCGCCGGACTCACCGGCCATAGAGCCGTTCTCAAGCCTCTCGCCAAGATCCGGGAGGAAGTCGGTGGAAACGATCGCGATCTCACCGGTCTTGCCGGCCTTCTCAACTGCACTGATGGCACCCTGCAGAGGCTCTCCGCCGCCGCCTGCCGGGATCAGGGCATCCAGTTCCGGATCTGCGCTCATCAGAGCGTCAGCAGCCTTCGCGCCGCCCTCAGAGGTGGTTCCTGCGTACTGCGGTTCAGACAGCTTCGCCTGGTCATCCGGATGAGCCTCGTTCCAGGCATCAACACCTGCCTGATAGCCTTCCCATCTTCCAAGCCATGTCGCGTCACCCTGCTCCCATCCGATCAGGCCGATGTTCCTGCAGCCCTTGTCAAGGAGGATGTTCACAAGCTTCTCACCGTTCTCAGGCTCGTTCTCATGGACAGCGCCAACATAATACTCAGAAGCCTTCGCCAGCTCATAGATGTCCGGATTCGCTTCTTCACTGATGATACGGAAGAACTGCGCAAGATACACGCCGTTGGAATCGCAGGTAGCGATCGCGCTGGTCATCTCAGTATCCGCAGAGTTGCAGATCACGATACCCTGGCAGCCTGCCGCGCAGAGCTGGTCAACGGAAGCGGTAACCTTCTCGGATACATGGCCCTGGTCCACATACTGAACCTCAACGCCAAGCGCGTCAGCAGCTTCATCGAGGATTCTCTTGCACTGAGAACCCAGTACATCCGTGGAGCTCCAGATCGAGACACCGATCTTGATCGGCTCGTCCGCCATCACAGGTGCGGCATTCACTCCCAGCATCGACGCAGCCATCGCTGCACTCAGAATAACGCTTGTGACTTTCTTCTTCATGCTATTCCTCCTTCAAAAATGTGCTGCGATGATCCTGCCAGGCCCACAAGCCTCTCACCCCGGATCCTGCCGGCCAGCTATGCCGTGAACTGCGTCCTTCGTGAAAATGCAAAACCCATCGCAAGTTGTTTGTATCGACTTGTCCTATCAAAACCCGAACAAGTCTGATAGATGTACAGTACCACTTCCCCGAATCCCTGTCAATCTGTCGGTGTACAATTCGTTGTTTTAGACAGATCGGAGGGATTCTTTTTGTGCATTTTTACTACTCCATTTCATTTTGCCCTCTGATGCGAGGTTTCAAAGCCGCACCCACACACCCGCCGGCAGGCAGGCATGTGACTTGTTGCACGGGCCGGCATGTGAGTGTGCCTTATAACGCAGGCCGCGTGTGAGTGTACCTTATAACGCAGGCCGGCGTGTGGGTGTACCTTATAACGCAGGCCGCGTGTGGGTGTACCTTTGAAACGATTCAGGATTCACTGAAATCCGTATCCAGGGCGATCTGCAGTTCATATTCAGGATACATTCCGTTGACCTTCCCATAGATTTCTTCATACGCTGCCTTGCGGTTCTTCACGTCAAAGCTGATGACCACATCAAAACGGATCGTCTTTCGTTCTTCATTGACATACACGCCATGTATCTGCAAAACACCCTGGCAGGAGGAAACCGCCTCCCGGATCCGCTGTTCCATCAGCATGGCCTGGTCATGCCTGGTATTGTAAGAATACACGCCGATGGCGGTCAGGATAACCCGATGCTCCAGGTACACTTTCACCGTGATCGAGCGCGTCAGCTCATCCAGCTGTTCCGCAGTGCTGGTATCCGGCACCTCTATGTGCAAGGATCCGTTGAAATTATCAGGGCCATAGTTATTCAGGACCAGGTCATAGACGCCCCTCACCAGCGGGAAGGAGCAGACTGTCTGCCTGATCGCACGGGCAAGCTCCGCATCCACCCGCTCCCCCAGAAGCTGGGAAATCGTATCCCGGAGCATTTCAAAGCCGGATTTGATGATCACAATGGAAATCACCGCGCCAAGCCATGCCTCCAGGGAAATCTTTGTCGTGAGATAGATCACTGCAGCCACCAGCGTTGACGCGGAAATGACAGAATCCATCACCGCGTCCTTCCCGGAATTGACCAGGGAATCGGAATGCACTCTCTCCCCTACCTTTTTCACATACCTCCCCATCAGGATCTTGATCACGACCGCTGCGCCCAGGATCAGCAGCGAGGGCGTGCTGTAATCCGGCGTCTCCGGATTCAGGATCTTTTTGACGGATTCCACAAAGGAGGAAATGCCTGCGTCCAGCACGATTGCCGCAATAATCATTGCGCTGAGATACTCGATCCTTCCATATCCAAAGGGATGCTTTCTGTTCGGCTGCATCGCGGCAAGCTTCGTTCCGATGATCGTAACAAGGGACGATCCCGCATCCGTAATGTTGTTCACGGCATCAAGAACAATCGCTATGGATCCGGACAGGACACCGATCACACCCTTAAAGGCAGCCAGAACCACATTAGCCAGGATCCCGATCACACTGGTACGGATGATCGTCTTTTCGCGCTGAGCGGCTTCCTGCAAAGCCGTATTCTCTTTCTGGTCTGCAGCCTGAGACTGAGACACTGTTTTCAGTTGATTCATACTGATATCCTCTTTTCTGTTTTTTCCGGCACTGTCTGATTCCCGGATCTCCCGCAGCCGTCACCCGTAACAGGGAGCTTGTCACGATAAATAACTGGTCAGACTCCAGGTTCGTAAGAAAGAGAAAAGATCTCCTCCGGAACGCTAAAGCATCCATTCACATACTGCGTGCGGTAGATAGAACAATTCCCGATATACCTTGACCAGTACGCGCCATTGGCCTCCGGCGTCAGCACCTCCAGTGCACCCTTCATCGAAATCGCGTGCAGCGAGACGAGTACATTCTCATACGGCTCCTCTTTGATGGATTCCAGAAATCCGGAAAGACGATCCTTGACATGCTGCAGGCTTTCCATCCCTTCCGGAGCAGGATTATGAACAAAGTCTGAAAAGAACCGGATGATCTCCTGCGGCGGGTTCTCCAGGCTGATCCCCTCATACGGCCCGTAATCCATCTCCAGAAGGCGCTCATCCAGCACAATCTCCGGGCAGGGATCCTGTGTGCATCCCCCAATGATCCCAGCCGTCCGGACACTCCTTTCCAGCGGGCTTGACCAGATCCTGTCAAACCGGACCCCACGGAAGCGGAAAAACTCCCCAGCCCTCCTCGACTGCTCCTCCCCGGTCTCATTCAACGGCTCATTGCTTCTGCCCTGCAAAAGCTTCTGCCGGTTCTTCGCAGTCTGCGCATGCCTGACCAGATAAAGATTCATTCCTGTCCTCCCCCTCTTCTCATCCTTAGAATCTGTTACAGAATAACTTGTACATCTGACTTGTCCAAACGCTCATCTGCTGCG
>CAMJIC010000168.1 GCA_946405675.1 uncultured Clostridia bacterium | reverse complement strand
AGCCTGCCCAGCCGGGCAGTGAACAGAAACGCTGGCAGGAGTGTGACTTGTAACAGTCACGAAGCGAACTTCTGTGACATCATCATGCGGAGGTTGCTTTTTGTGAATTTGTAAGTATATAATGGCTCTGCAGTTTTCAGATTTGAAATTGGCGCTGTCCACAGCGCGGAGAAAGAAAAGAAGAGTATGTCACAGGAAGAGATCAATGTAGCACTGCTTGGATTTGGAACGGTTGGAACCGGTGTGTATAAGGTCATGCAGAGGCAGAAGCCGGAGATGATGCAGAAGCTGGATGTGAGCCTGAATATCCGGTACATCCTTGTCCGGAATGTGCAAAGGCACATGGACAAGGTGGAGGATCCGGAGATCCTTGTCACATCCTTTGATTCGATCCTTGCAGACCCCGGGATTGATATTGTAATAGAGCTCATGGGGGGGATAGAACCGGCTTACACATATATCAAAAGTGCCCTTGAGGCTGGGAAGAGTGTGGTGACGGCAAACAAAGACCTGATCGCTGAGCGGGGCGGGGAGCTGATCCAGCTTGCGGAGGAGAATCATGTAGAGCTTCGGTTTGAGGCTGCCGTCGCAGGAGGAATCCCGATCATCAGCCCGCTGCTCAACAGCCTGGCGGCCAATGAGATCCGGAGTATTATGGGGATTGTCAATGGCACGACGAATTACATTCTGTCCAAGATGACGGATGAGGGCATGGATTATCAGGAAGCCCTTGCGCAGGCAACGAAGCTTGGTTATGCGGAGGCGGATCCGACAGCTGACGTGGAGGGACATGACGCAGGGCGCAAGATCGCGATCATGGCCACGATCGCATTTCATTCCAGAGTGACCTTCAAGGACGTCTATACGGAGGGCATCACAAAGATCACAGCAAAGGATATCGCTTATGCGAAGGCGCTTGGCTGGGTGATCAAGCTGATCGCACTGGCCCGGAATACGCGTGAGGGGATCGAGGTGAAGGTGCACCCGATGCTGCTTCCTGAGACACATCCCCTGTCGTCCGTCGGCGGCTCCTACAATGCAGTCTATGTGGACGGTGACGCAGTGGAAGATGTCATGTTCTACGGAAAAGGCGCAGGGGAGATGCCCACCGCAAGCGCAGTGATGGGTGACGTATTCTCGGTTGCGCGCAGGATCAAGGATCACTGCCAGGGTTCGACAAGGGACTACGTATACCGGAATATCCCGATCAAAAGGGTAGAGAATACACGTTCCGCTTATTATGTCCGTATGCGTGTGGAGAACAAACCGGGCGTCCTGGCAACGATCGCCAGCATTTTCGGCAACAATTCGGTTTCCATCGAACAGGTCATTCAGAAAAATAAGATCGAAAATGACGCGGAGCTTGTCATCATCACCAGCAACGTGAAAGAGCGTCATATCAAAGACGCCCTCCTGATCCTGGAGTCAAGCAGCGTCGTTCGCGGGAAAGCAACGATGATCAGGGTATACTGAACGATGATCAGAGTATACTGATGATTCAGATTGATTATTTTGATATTGATGATTTTGATCCGGGTCTTTTTTTGCAGAACAGTGATTTTGGATAGATCGGTGATCTGGCCGGATCGGTGATTTAGCTGGATTGGTGATTTGAATGGATCAATGAATTTGGCCGGATCAATGACTGATCCAACCCATGGCATGTGACAGTGTAACAGTTACCATATATTTTTGATAAAGGAGCGAAGGAAAACATGAGCAAAAGACCTACTGTACTGATGATCCTGGATGGTTACGGACTGAACCCGCGCAAAGACCACAATGCGGTCGCGCTGGCTGACACACCGGTGATGGACCGTCTGATGAAAGAGTACCCGTTTGTGCAGGGACAGGCAAGCGGCCTTTATGTCGGCCTTCCGGACGGCCAGATGGGCAATTCTGAAGTCGGGCACCTGAATATGGGCGCCGGCAGGATCGTTTACCAGGATCTGACCCGGATCACCAAGGCGATCCAGGACGGGGACTTTTTTGAAAATGAAGTCCTTGTAAAGGCGATGGAGAATGTAAAGGCACATGACAGCCAGCTGCATCTGTACGGCCTTCTGTCCGACGGCGGCGTCCACAGCCATATCACCCATCTTTTTGCCCTTCTTGAGATGGCAAAGCGCCATGGCCTGAATAAGGTCTTTGTGCATTGCTTCCTTGACGGCCGCGATACACCGCCTGAAAGCGGAGCGGAATACGCGCAGCAGCTGCAGGACAAGATGGATGAGCTCGGAGTCGGGAAGATCGGCGTGGTATCCGGAAGATATTATGCGATGGACCGCGACAACCGCTGGGACAGAATCGAGAAGGCATACCGTGCCCTGACCCTTGGGGAGGGCGTGAGCGCATCCTCCGGCGTCCAGGCGATCAAGGATTCCTACGCGCAGGGCGTGACGGATGAATTCGTCGTCCCGGCAGTCGTGATGGAAGATGGAAAGCCCGTCACCACGATTCAGGACAATGATTCGATCATCTTCTTTAATTTCCGTCCGGATCGCGCAAGGGAGATCACCAGATGCTTCTGCATCGATGACTTTGACAAGTTTGACAGAGGGCCGAGGAAGAAGGTCTTCTATGCCTGCTTCACGGATTACGATGTCACGATCCCGAACAAGGAGATCGCTTTCCCGAAGGTCGAGATCACCGAAACCTTCGGAGAGTTCCTGGCACAGCACCATATGACCCAGGCGCGTATTGCAGAGACTGAGAAATACGCCCATGTCACCTTCTTCTTCAACGGCGGCGTGGAAGAACCCAATGCCGGGGAAGACCGTATCCTGGTCAAGAGCCCCAAGGTTGCAACCTATGACCTGCAGCCGGAGATGAGCGCGCCGGAGGTCTGCGACCGGTTTACAGAGGCGATCCGCTCCGGCAAGTACGATGTCATCATCACCAACTTTGCGAACCCGGACATGGTGGGGCATACCGGCGTGGAATCTGCGGCCATCAAGGCGATCGAGACCATCGACAAGTGCGTCGGCAGGGTCGTGGAAGCCATCCTCGAGGTGGGCGGACAGATGTTCATCACTGCTGACCATGGAAATGCGGAGCAGCTGGTGGATTATGAGACAGGAGAGCCGCTGACGGCCCATACCACGAATCCGGTGCCCTTTATCCTTGTCAACTATGATCCGGCATACACCCTCAGGGAAGGCGGTGCGCTGTGCGACATTATCCCGACCCTGATCGAGATGATGGGGATGGAGCAGCCGAAGGAGATGACAGGCAAGAGCCTGCTGGTCCGCAGGTAACACTTTTTTCACAGTTTTCTATGGGTGTTTTTCACATTTGGAACACAACTGAAGAATATCCTGTTTCTATCAAAACACAAGGCTGCCGGAATCCTGGATCCGCTCCGGCAGCAGGGTGTCAGCAAAAGAAAATGATATGACCTGGTTCAGGCCTTGGATAGAAAGGGGAAATGATCCATGAAGAAGAGATTTGCAGCTGGAATTACAGGAGCAGTGATCGCAGGAGCATTGGTGGCAGGGCAGATCGCACCGACCGCATTTGCGAAGGAAGGCCAGACGCTGCTGACCGTTACCGAAACAGAGGCAGAGGAAACGGAAGAAGCGCAGACAGAGGAGAAGGAAGAAAAGAAGTCCTACGACCAGCTTGAGACCACAAGCACGAAGGATGCGCAGATCACAGCAGTGGATGTGTCCGGAGTCGTTGAGGCAGTGATGCCCTCCGTCGTGACGGTCACCGAGAAGAGCGTCCAGGATGTGATGGACTACTTTGGACAGTCCGCGCAGATGGAAGTGCAGGGCGCCGCAAGCGGTTTCATCATCGCGCAGAATGACGACGAGCTTCTGATCGCCACCAACAACCATGTGGTGGAGGATTCCACGGAGGTGACAGTCGCATTCTCAGCGGAAGCAGAGGATCCGGATGACCTGCTCGCCCCGGCGAAGGTGAAGGGAACCGACGCGAAGACGGATCTGGCGGTCATCGCGGTGAAGTTGGATGACATCGACGAGGATGTCCTGAAGCAGCTGAAAATCGCCGTCCTGGGAAGCTCAGATAACCTGAAGGTCGGTCAGGCAGCTATCACCATCGGCAACTCCCTCGGTGAGGGCATCTCAGTCACCTCAGGCATTGTCAGTGCCCTCGATGTGGAAGTTGTAGTGGAGGATGGCTCCACGTTCCGTGAATTCCAGACAGACGGTGCCGCAAATGAAGGACAGAGCGGCGGCATGATCGTCAACTCCAAGGGAGAAGTGATCGGAATCTTCAACGCCGGATACCTTGGCGGCGACAACATGGGATATGGCGTTCCCATCAGCACCGCGATCCCGGTTCTGCAGGAGCTGATCAACCGTGAGACCAGGGATGCCGTAGAGGAACACGGATACATGGGCATTGCTGTCGTTGCGGTTTCCTCAGAAGCCAGCAATTATTACAACATTCCGGAAGGCGCTTTCATCTATGAAGTGTCGGAAGGATCTGCCGGTGAGGAAGCAGGCCTGAAGAAGGGCGATATCATCGTCGGCTTTGACGGGATTACCATCGATTCCAAGGAGACCCTCCTTCGCCAGATCACATACTATGAGCCGGGTGAGGAAGTGGAAGTCAAGGTCATGCGCCAGGGTGCTGACGGCTACGAAGAGAAGTCCTTCCAGGTGAAGCTGGAAGAAGCGCCGGAGGACATCAAGAACCAGCAGAGCCAGGAACCGAAGCTGGAGATCGTTCCGGAACTCCCCGGTTCGCAGGGAAACCCGTTCGACGGATTCTTTGGCGGTGAGGACGAGTAAATTCGGATCCTTAGAAAAAAAGATTCCCGGCAGAATGGTTTCCTGAGCATTCAGATGCCTGTTGCCGGATTAGCAGAATACAGTTGCAGGATGCTGTCTGCGGGCGGATATCGTCAGGTATCCGTCCGCAGACAAAAGCGTATGGAGAAGACCATGGAAAAGAAGCCGGTTAAACTGATCGCGAACAATAAAAAAGCATACCACGATTATTTTATCGAAGAGAAGTTCGAGGCCGGCATCTCCCTTGCCGGAACAGAGGTGAAGTCTCTGAGAATGGGAAAGTGTTCCATCAAGGAATCCTTCATAACTATCACAAACGGTGAAGCGATCATCAACGGGATGCATATCAGCCCGTATGAAAAGGGGAACATTTTCAACAAGGATCCCCTCAGGCCGCGCAAGCTCCTGCTTCATAAGAAAGAGATCAGCAAGCTCATCGGCGCGTCCACCAGGGACGGGTATACGATCGTCCCGCTGCAGGTTTATTTCAAGGGAAGTCTTGCGAAATGCGAGATTGGCCTTGCCAAAGGAAAGAAGCTTTATGACAAGCGCGCCGACATCGCAAAGAAGGATGCAAGGCGCGACATGGAAAGAGCGTTCAAAGATTATAACCGGTGAGCATTCTTGGAAAAACATCGCATACAGGGAGCCGGTCAGACATAGGGAAAACAATCGCAATACAGGGAAACCGGTCAGACATAGCGAAAACAATCGAACACAGGGAAAGCAATCAGAGATTGCGTGAAGTCAGATCACATGATATACTGGCTTTGTCATTTGGGGTAGTAAAGGTTTCGACGGGGGCTGTGAATCCGGAGAAGCTATCCGTAAGGTGAT
>CAMJIC010000167.1 GCA_946405675.1 uncultured Clostridia bacterium | reverse complement strand
AGCGCGAGCGGCCCTCCGACGCAATCCATAGCCTGACCGGCCGGGCAGTGAACAGTTACGCAGGCGTGGTGTGACTTGTAGGCTGGACAGATCCTATGCAGGAACACTGAACAGCTCCGTCTTCATCGCCTTCAGCAGCTCCTCCGCCTGCGTCAGGACACCCGTTCCGACTCCTGCCGACGAGGGCAGCGCGTAGGTAAAGAAGGAATGAGGGCCTGCCACAAAGCGAAGCCGCCGCTTGTATTTCCCCATAAAAGGACCGATCCGGTCCACATCGACCGGCGCTTTTGCCCAGAAGGTAAACTGAAGCTCCTGTCCTTTCTGGGACAGCTCAGTCAGGTAATCATCATGCGCCATGCTCTTGATCAGCGCCGCCTTCAATAGGTTCTGCACATTGTTCGGCGGCTCTCCGTAACGGTCCATCAGCTCATCCAGCATGTCTTCATAGTCCTCTTCGCCCGTGATGGATGCGATCCGCTTATACAGATCCAGCTTCTGGTTCTCATTCGGGATATAGGAGTCCGGAAGAAATGCGTCGATATTCAGGTCAAGCGTCGTCTCGAACTCATCCCTGGCCTCAGACTGTCCCTTCAGCTTCATCACGGACTGGTTCAGCAGCTTGCAGTAAAGATCATACCCTACCTCCGCCATATGGCCTGACTGCGCCCTCCCCAGAAGCGTTCCTGCGCCGCGGATCTCCAGGTCGCGCATGGCAATCCGAAACCCCGAACCAAGCTCCGTATATTCACGGATCGCGCCCAGCCGCTTCTCCGCCGCATCCGCAAGAATCCGGTCGGGACGGTACATGAGAAATGCGTATGCCATCCGGTTCGACCTTCCCACACGCCCCCGCAGCTGGTACAGCTGTGACAGACCCAGCCGGTCCGCGTCGCAGATGATCATGGTGTTCACATTTGCGATATCAAGACCCGTCTCAATGATGGTCGTTGTCACCAGGACATCCGCATCCCCATTGATAAAGTCGTACATAATGTCCTCAATCCGGTTCGAAGGCATCTTTCCGTGGGCATAAGTCACATGCGCCTCCGGAACAAGGCCCGCCACCCGCGCAGCCATATCGGCTATCGTCGAAACATGGTTGTACACCAGGTAGACCTGCCCGCCCCTTGCCAGTTCCCGGATGATCGCCTCCCGGATCGTCTCGTCATTGTATTCCATGACAAATGTCTGGATCGGCAGCCTGTCCTGAGGCGCTTCCTCCAGGACGCTCATGTCCCGGATGCCGGCAAGGCTCATATGCAGAGTGCGGGGGATCGGCGTTGCAGTCAGCGTCAGGACATCCACGTCACTTCGCATCTGCTTGATCTTCTCCTTGTGGGTCACTCCGAACCGCTGCTCCTCATCGATGACCAGGAGCCCAAGATCTTTGAATTTTATATCCTTCGATAACAGCCGATGCGTCCCGATCACGATATCCGTCTGCCCTGAGGCAAGCCCTTTCAGGGTCTCATCCGCCTCAGCCTTCGAGGAAAACCTGCTCAGCATGCCGACCCTCACCGGGTAATCCTTCATGCGCTGGACAAAGGTATTGTAATGCTGCTGAGCCAGGATCGTTGTGGGCACCAGAAACGCGACCTGGCGGCTCTCACACACAGCCTTGAACGCTGCCCGGATCGCGATCTCCGTCTTCCCGTACCCCACATCCCCGCAGATCAGACGGTCCATGATACGCGTGGATTCCATGTCCTTCTTGGTATCCGCGATCGCCTGAAGCTGGTCCTGTGTCTCTTCAAATGGAAACAGCTCCTCGAATTCCGTCTGAAAGGACGTATCCGGACCGTAGGAATATCCCTTCCGGTTCGCCCTCAGCGCGTACAGGTCAACAAGGTCCTGCGCTACTTCCTCCACAGCCGTCCGTACCCTGGCCTTTGTCCGCGACCAGGCATCGCCGCCCAGCTTAGAGATCCGGGGAGCCTTGGCATCTGACCCCGCATACTTCTGGATCATGTCCAGCTGCGTCGCAAGCACATACAGATTGGACTTTCCAGCATACTCGATCTTCATGTAGTCCTTCTGCACGCCATCCGACAGGATCTTTTCAATCCCTCTGTAGATCCCGATCCCATGGTTCTCATGCACCACATAGTCCCCCGGATGCAGCTGTGTGAAGGACGCGATCGTCTTGCCGCTTTTCTCCTGGCTTTTACGCTTTTTCTTCCGCTCCCGGCCAAAGATATCCGATTCGCTCAGAACCGCGAACTTCAGCATCGGATACTCATACCCCCTGTGGGTATTCCCATAGGTCACCATGACCTCGCCGCCCTGAAGGACACGGTCTTCCTTTTCCGAATAAAAGGAGATCACATCGTTATCCGTCAGATCCCGGGCAAGGCGCTGCCCTCTGGTTCTGGACGCGCACAGAAGCACGACCCGGTACTTCTGCCTTTTATACCTGGCCAGGTCTTTGACCAGCAATTCAAAATTACTGTTGTATACGCCGCAGCCTGCAGCCTGAATCTCCGTCCTGAAGGTGACCGGATAGGGCATCTTCGCCCCGGAATGTGTGGTCAGTCCCACAAGCCCCCTTTGCGCCAGCTTCTCTTCCACCTGCCTGCCGGTAAAGAGCATCTTCGCCTGCCCCGGCAGTACATATCCCTTTTCCAGCCGGTGGGACAGGCTGTCCCTGAACTCATCCTCCGCTTCCTTCGTTCCCTGGGAGGCACGCAATGGCTCATCCATGAAGAAAACACTCCCCTGCGGGAAATAGTCAAGCAAGGATACCGCGTCTGGATAGAAGTAATCACAGAGGCCTTCCATGACCGAGGTATCGCCAAAGTCCTCAAGCCGTTCCCTTGCGTCCGACGCAATCCTCGCCGCCCGGGAGGCTTCCTCATTTTTCTGGACAGCACGCAGCTTTTTTTCCAGGCTTCTGGCTTCCTTCGTGATCTTCTCCAGCCCGGCCTTCGTGATCTCAGGCGCAGTCACGAATTCTGAGGCCGGGTAGATCCGGATCCCATCCGCCTGTTCCTTCGTCCTCTGGGATTCCACATCGAAATATCGGATGCTGTCGATCTCATCTCCCCACAGCTCGATCCGCACCGGGTTTTCCTCTGTCAGCGGATAGATGTCGAGGATCCCGCCCCTTGCCGCAAACTGGCCGGGAGCCTCCACCATGTCCACCCGCTCATAGCCCATCAGCGAAAGCACCTTCTTTTCCTGTGCAAGATCGATCTCATCACCCGTCGTGAAGGAACGGATCGCGTCCATCCAGTCAGATGCCTTCATACAGTGGCTCATCAAAGAGCGCTCCGTCAGCACAATGGTCACTCTTTCACTGCCCAGGCCGGATGTGATGTCCGCCAGCGCTTTCATGCAGCGAACCCGCTGGGTCGTCAGGGTCCTGCTCTGAAGGTCAGCCTGGAAAAACAGGAAATCCCGCGCCGGATAGAGAAGCACGTTCGGATCAAAGATCCGGTAGTTTTCATGGATTTCCTTCGCCCTGAGGTCATCCGGCGCAATGATGCAGGTCACCGGATAGTCCCTTGCCAGGCATCCGATCAGATGGGCCTTCTGGGAATCGATGCAGCCTCCGGCGAGGATCATTCCCTGTCCTGCTTTCTTCTGCATTCTGCGCCGGATCTGCACAAAAGCTTCCATCTCCTCCATCGGCGCGTACAATGCTTTGATCATAAATGAATCCTCCGGGTAACTGTTCAGAACCTGTTCTGAACAGTTACGCATCGGGCGATGCTTCGCATCCTGAATCGCCCGATGCCACTTTTTTTACGCTTCCATACGCCCTCAGCAGCAAGTGCTTCGGGCTGTCCTGAACAGTTACTCCTCCGGTCATTCAGCACGGTTGAATTCGCTCATTACCTGTTCCGGCGGCTGGGTCAGAAGCGCCATTGCGGCAAGGGAAGCTTTGTCGAAGGCTTCCGCCATTGCCGTGCGCTCGGACAGCGGAAAATGCCCCAGCACCCAGTCCACCTGGGAAAAGTCCGGATCCTGATGTCCTGTACCGATCCTGATCCGCAGAAAATGATCCGTCCCCAGCATCTGGATGATGTTTTTCATCCCGTTATGCCCGCCTGCGGAGCCCTTCGCCCTTACCCGGATCCTGCCGGGATCCAGGCTGATGTCGTCGTAGATCACGATCAGCTCCGAAGCCGGATCAGCCTGATAATAGGAGCACGCGGCCAAAACCGCCTCCCCGGAAAGGTTCATGAAGGTCTGAGGCTTCATCAGAAGCACCTTCACCCCGTCGATGATCCCGGTTCCGCAAAGGGCACGGAATTTCTCCTGCGTCACGCTGATATGGTTTCTTTCAGCAAGGATGTCCAGCGCCTCAAAGCCGCAGTTATGCCTTGTCTTTTCATATTTCCGTCCAGGATTCCCCAGACCCGCTATGATGATCATGTCAATGCCTCCGCGATCAAACTGCTTATCCTGTCAGCGCCTCCACAAATCAACTGCTTATTCTGTCAGCGCCTCCACGATTCTCTCAAAGTGCATGAAATGGCTGGCTTTGACCAGCACAGTGTCCCCTTCCCGGATCACGTTTCCTGCATCAGTAAGGAACTCCTCTACGGTCGGGTACCAGAGGGCGGATAATCCCGGATCCTTCTTTTTCGCGGCCTCATACAGACTCCTCGAAAGAGAGCCGATGGCGATCAGCCGGTCAACGCAGTCTGCGGCAAATTTGCCTACGTCCTCATGCAGGCTGTGCTCCTGATCTCCGAGCTCTCCCATATCCCCCAGGACGGCGCACCTTCTTCCCTGCGCCCCGGAAAGAACAAGCAGGGAAGATTTCATGGATACCGGATTTGCATTGTAGCAGTCATCGATCACCGTCTTTCCGGCTGCCTTGACCACCTTAAACCGCCCGGAGATTGTCCTGGCGGATTCAATGCCCTCCCGGATCTGTTCCAGGCTCATTCCGAACCCAAGCCCGACAGCTGTTGCGGCTGCCGCGTTGGAACAGTTATGGATCCCCGGAACCGGAACCTTCACCAGGAACGTTCCCACAGGCGTTGAGATGGTGCACTCGCTGCCCTCAAAGCCTAAAAGCCGGATCGACGTGACCGTGACACACCTGTCCTTCGGCAGATCGCCAGGGTAATCGACCAGGGATCCTGCGCAAAGATCCGAAACCCCTTCCAGGCTGCTGTCCACGCCAAAGAACAACGGTGCGCTTCCTCCCGCCTCCTTCACCTGCCTCAGCAGGTCGTCATTTCCGTTCAGGATGACCTGTGCGCCTTTCTTCAGATAATCAAAGACTTCTGTCTTGGCGCGAAATACGCCCCTGCGATCCTGAAGGAACTCCAGGTGGCAGGTGCCGATATTAGTGATCACCATGACGGAGGGCTGCGCAATCTTTGCAAGCACGGTCATGTCCCCGAAATGGCTCACGCCCATCTCCAGCACTGCCGCCTCATCCTCCGGGGTAAGCCGGAACACGGTCATCGGGAGGCCCAGCTCATTGTTAAAATTCCCTTCCGTCTTCAGGGTACGCAGCTTCACCGAAAGGACAGACGCGATCATCTCCTTCGTCGATGTCTTTCCCACCGATCCTGTAATGCCGACGACTGGAGTTTTCAGGACGTTCAGATACTCTGCCGCGATCCTGCCAAGCTCCTCCAC
>CAMJIC010000166.1 GCA_946405675.1 uncultured Clostridia bacterium | reverse complement strand
AGCACATTGGTGCTGGTGTGACCAGAATGTACAAGTCACACCCACAGGCCGGCCCGCTGGCGGGGGTGTGACCTGTAATAACCAGGAGCAGTGCTTATTTATGAAAGAGTCAGGAGAGAAAATGTCGGATCTGATCAGGGCAAATATTGGCGGAATTGACGGGATCCGGGCCGCGATTTCCGGGTATCTGAACGCGCTCAGGGATGAGGAAAGGAATCTTCAGGAGGGGATCGCGAAGCTTGGGGGCATGTGGGAAGGAGAGGCGCACAATGTTTTTCAGGCGGATCTCCAGCAGATGTACCAGAAGATCGTGGATCTGGATCAGAGGCTTGCGGAAGTTGTATCCTTTGAAGAGCGTGCGGTCAGTGAATTCGGAAAGGCGGAAACGGAGATCAGCTCCGGTCTGGAAGGCATGAAGTAGGTTATAAGCCACATCTCTGCAGGCGGGGCAGCCGGCGTGGATTGCCTGTAACGGAAGGAGTCAGGGGCTGGACACACGGAAGAGATGGAATTTGATTCCGTGGAGAGAGGGAATAAAATGGGTGTAGAAATCAAGGTCACTACGCAGGAGCTGAAGAATGCGGCGCAGAATCTTCAGAATATTTCAGACCGGGTCCTGAAGCTGTATGATCAGATCGGGGAAGAGGCGCAGAAGTTTCCTGCACAGTGGGAAGGTGAGGCGCAGGAGGTGCACCGGCAGAAGATTTCCTCCGTGCTGGAGGATGCCCGCAAGGCAGCGCAGGAGCTGAAGGAAAGGCCTGGCCGTCTGCTTACGATCGCCGGTGTCTATGAGACATCGGAACAGCAGAATGTAGACAAAACGTCCGGCCTGAATCTGGATCAGAATGTGATCACCTGATTACCTGATCACCGGATGGCGTGAGGGGGAAATGGCAAGATGGCTGATGAGAACAGGAAGAATGAGATCTATGCGGAGCTTTCCCGGCTGAAGGAGGTCTCCCGCCAGCTGGAGGAGATCGCGCAGGGCGTGAAGAAGCTCGCGGAAGGGGAATATGAGAACAGCCTTCTGGCGGTGAAAGAGAGCTGGAGCGGCGACAATGCCCAGGTATTCCTGGGAAAGGCGGGAAAGATCGGCGAGGATGTGGCCGACACTGCGAGTAAGCTGTCGGAGGCTGCCAGGACGCTGGAGTCGGTCGCGCAGACCTACGCCGACGCGGAGCTGAGGGCGATCGAAACAGCAAAACAATAGGGACCTGTCACGAATTAATCTATGCATATTGTTTTTCTGGTTTTCCGATATCTGCGTCAGAAAGCCTCGCCGTACTAAGCCGGCCGGAAGCTGGCAGAGATGAAAAGGCGGAATCAATCTGCATGGACAATCAACCGGCATGGAATGCAAAGCAGAAAGGAGAAGAGTAGGTATGTGGGAAGGTCTGCTTCCGATCGGAAGCGTGGTAATCCTGAAAGGCACAAACCAGAAGATGGTGATCTGCGGGATCTGTCAGGAGGTGATGGAGGAGAGCGGCAAAGTGCTGTATGATTATTCTGCGCTGCTCCATCCCTATGGGTATGTGGACCGGGAGCATCTTTATGTGTTTAACAGTGATGCGATCGAACAGGTTTGCAGTGTCGGCTATATAGACGAGCGCCTGATTGCTGCGTATAAGAATGTTAACGAACTCCTTCCCAGGGTGCGGTCCGGGGAACTGCCACTGGAGGAGCTTGAAAAGATCAAGCCGGAGCCTCCTGTTGTGGAGAAGCCGTAAGGAGCTGAACGATCGGATGAAAGGGCAAGCAAGTGATCGACAGATCCTGACTTGGGAAAGACAGAAAGGATGCCTGTTATGTGGAAAGGAATATTGCCGGTCGGGAGCATTGTTCTCCTGAAGGACGGTGACAGGAAGCTGATGATTGCAGGATGCTGCGTGACGAAGGATGATGATGAAACCAGGGTTTATGACTATGCAGGCGTGCTTTATCCGGACGGCCTGGAAAGCCTGGACCATCTGTACCTTTTTAATGAAGAAAGTATCGAACAGGTCTATTATGTCGGGTACATGGATGACAACTCCCGGGAATTCTTCCCGAATATCGAGAAGATGCTGGAATCCGCGAGAAAAAGCGGAGCTCATACATGAGGTTCATGTCAGCGGCATGAGGGTTTTGCGTGTATAAGGAGGTATCACTGTGCCTCAGAAATCAGAATTCAAGGTTTATCCGGACCGCCTCGGGGCAGCCGGGGAGATGCTTTCTTCCTGTAAGACAAAGGCACAGAGCCTGGCGCAGCAGCTTTCGGATGTGCAGCGCAATATCACGGGAAGCGCATCTTCGATCGGTATGCTTGCCAAATCCGTCGAAGTGCTTCAGGAGAATCTCACCTCGCAGGCAAAGCGTATGGAGCAGGCAGCGGCTCTGGCAAAGTTCAGCGCCGCCCGGTACAGCAATGCCCAGCGGCAGCTTCTTGGACAGCCGCTCCTGAAGGGAGGGCAGCTTCCTTCAGCCGGCGGAAAAGGATCAGCAGGAACTTCTTCGGCAGGAGAAGCCGGGAAAGCGTCAGGGGATACCGGCAAGGGCACCGGGAAAGCGTCAGGAGATGCCAGCAAGGGCACCGGGAAGGCGGCAGGGGATGCCGGCAAGGGCACCGGGAAGGCGGCAGGAGATGCCGGCAAGGGCACCGGGAAGGCGGCAGGAGATGCCGGCAAGGGTGCCAGGAAGACGGTTGGAGCAAGCGCAGGGATCGGCGCAGCGGCTGCTGCAGCCGGAACGTGGGCGTATGGGTATGAGAAGCATACAACCGTGACAGGCCCTTTGAAATGGAAAGATGTCAAGGATTCTTACTGGCTTGCGTATGTAAAGAGGCAAAAGGGCGCAGACGGGAAAGAGGAAGAGAGTGTCAGCACTTATTACGGAAAAACATCCACATCCCAGAGCATAAGCTTTCTGGAGCCGACGGGCATAGGCAGCTATCGTATGAAGGATGCCGCAGGCCGTCTTGATAGATTCGCGACCGGGGTGGCCGGCCTGGAGAAAAAAATCGGTGATAAACTGACAATCAACCGTTTTGCAAAGCATGATCCCCTGAACAGCGCTAATGATCTGAGAAACGACTGGTCCGACCGCGTGTGGGAGGGCAAACGGGTTCCGAAGAATCCCGCTAAGCCGAACGGATCGAAGAAGCTGGAGATGGAGCGCCACCTGACCGACGCGGACAAGAAGAAAAACGCTTTTTCCAAGGAGATCGTAGGGGCAAAGATCGTCCAGTGGAACAAAGAAAAGACGGTTACGGCATTTGGCCTGAGTGCGGAGAAAAAGGGCAAGCACACGGAAGGCTCCGCGAGTCTGTCCCTTCTGACAGCCAGCGCGGGAGCCAGTGCCGGCGCGGGAGTCTACTATGTCGTGAAGAACGGCAGGAAGGTACTGGCGGTCGGTGCAGATGCCCATGCCGGAGCTTCCGCATCCGTGTTGAAGGGAGATGCCTCCGGAAAAGCCGGGTATGCGCCGGATGCCCTGAAGGATGTTCTGGGGAAGGATTTCCAGATCGCCGGTGTAGAGGGCGGCGCAAGCGGCAAGGTTGGCCATGTGGAAGCGGAAGGCGGCGCGAAGGCGCGCATTGTGGACGGAAAGCTGGAGCTGGCCGCGGAAGGCGGCGCGGGTGCCTATGCGGCAAAGGGAAGCATCTCAGGAAAGGCGGGCCTGCTTGGTATCAAGGTGGGCGCGACGGCGGAGGCGAACGTCGGGATCGGTGTAAGCGGAAAGATTGGAATAACAGGCGGAAAGCTTCGGTGCGAGTTTGGCGCGTCCCTTGGGATCGGGTTCAAGATAAAATTTGATATCGATGTCCAGGGTGCCGTGGATGCTGTCAAGAATGGTATCCAGAAAGCCGCAGGTGCGGTCGCAGCCGCGGCGAAATCTGTCGGGAACGCTTTCAAGACGGCGGGCAAGGCGATCGCGAATTTCTTCAGCGGATGGTAACACTTTGCCGGGATTCATGCAGGCCTCACCGCGTTTTCAGTCTGCGAAGGAAAGGAGAGATCAAGGTTGAAGCGTTTTAATACAACAGCGGTATGCATACCGTCAAAGCACTATATGGTTGATCTTTCCGAGAGAGTAAAAGAAATTAAGAAGCTTGTGGATGCCGGAAAGTTTTTTACAATCAACCGGGCAAGACAGTATGGAAAGACGACCACAATCACTGCGCTGGCTAAGGCTTTAAAAGATCAGTATGTGGTTATAAGTACAAGCTTTGAAGGGATTGGCGATGCAGGTTTTGAAGATGAAGCATCTTTTGTAAAAGAATTTTGCAGATTGCTGAGGCGGGAATTCCGAAGGGAGGAAAGAATTCCCAAAGATGTAAAGGACGAAGTGGACGCATTGTTCCAAAATGCGAATGAAAGAACAAAGCTTGGTGATCTCTTTGATATTTTTTTAGATATGTTGAGTTTTAATTTTAACAGGGATAAGGAGCAGGGAGTTCATCCGGTACAGGTGGGCGATAAGCTGCTGTATGAGGGAACGGTGTAAGAAGCAGGTCAGAAGCAGAGGTCAGGTATTGAGTTTGACACTAAATCCCCATCATCATTATAATATTCATCATCACGATTCCGCTGAATCCTGACCGTCGTGATTCGTAATTGTTCAGAACCTGTTCTGAACAGTTACCGTGATTATTCCAGGGCATGGTGACAGATAAAGTGTATTGCGCGGTGCCAGATCCGCGTGCATATATACAAAAAGGAGGTATCTTATGGCGGAATTCACTGTAACATCCAGTCAGGTAAAGGAAAAGGAAGGCGAGCTTCAGAATCTGAATGCTTCTTACAAGACCAAGGTAGACTCTCTTGAGCAGATCGTGAGCGAGCTTGCCGGTATGTGGGAAGGTGAAGCGCATGACGTGTTCCACAGCACATTTGAGAAAGACAAGACCCAGATGTGGAATTTCTATAACGCGATTGAGAAGTACTGCACGACGCTGCTCGAGATTGCCCAGACTTATGAGAAGGCAGAGCAGCAGAATATCATGACTGCTTCCGGAAAAGGCTGATCATCAGCCGCATCACTGATGAACAGCCGTGTCGTGTGACAGAAGTGATAGAAAGAGAGGAGAATCATTATGGCAGAAACCATTCGCGTTACGCCGAAAGAATTGCAGGATAAGGCTCAGATGATGGAAAACACCGGAAACGAGATCAAGACCCTGACGGAAAACATGACCACGAAGGTGCTTGAGCTGACCGGAAGGATCTGGAGCGGTGAAGCCCAGCAGGCATACGTCACCCGTTTTAAGTCCTTGGAAGAGGATATCGCGAGGCTTAATGAGCTTTGCTCAAACGAGGCAAAGCACCTGTACGCGATCGCGCAGGAATACAGCAAGGCTGAGGAGACCAACGTCGCTGCTTCCGGGAATCTGTCGGAGAAGGTGATCGTCTGATCCTGCTGTAAAGTATCCGCTACGAATAACCTGTGTATCTTATATGGCTGACTTTTTGATCTCTGCGTCAGAAAGCATCACCGTACGAAGGATGCGGATGAGCGGGACAGACGCTCCTGCTCATCCGGGCATGTGATTGTATTTTGAGCTGTGCAGCCGGATGTAAAGATTAGGATCTGTTACAGAATAACTTGTACATCTGACTTGTCCAAACGCTCATCT
>CAMJIC010000165.1 GCA_946405675.1 uncultured Clostridia bacterium | reverse complement strand
CGAAGCATCGCCCGATGCGTAACTGTTCAGAACAGGTTCTGAACAGTTACACCGCTTTCAATATTTCCGGCAGATCCGGTTCTTTCCTGATACCTTTGCCTGATAAAGAAGTTTGTCAGCCTCCTTCATCGCTTTGCCCAAATCATCCTCATCCATGCACGATACGATTCCGCCGCTGATCGTCACATGCAAAGACGGATTCTTCTCCCAGATCAGCCCGGACACCTGCTTCCTGCATGATTCGACACGCGAAGCTGCCTCGTCCATACTTCCGGAAGACAGGATACAGACAAATTCTTCCCCGCCATAGCGGGCAGCAATTTCTCCCTTCTGAGCATCCAACCCATTCTCCAGGCAAGACGATACCTCCCGCAGCACATCATCTCCTACGTCATGGCCATAGGTATCATTGATTGCTTTGAAGTCATCGATGTCAAACATTGCGATGTAATGGCCTTCACGTACAAGTGTATTTTTTCTTTCGGCAGTTTCACCATGCGTGTACATAAGCTCCAGCCGGCGGTATAATTCACGCCGGTTATAAAGCCCCGACAGCGCATCCTTGATGGAAAGATCATGCAAGGATGCCATCAGCTCCCTGTTGCGCCTCCGTTCCTGATCATAAGCCCCAAGGATCAGAACTGTGATCACATAGAGCCCCGCACCTGAGATCACCATTGTCACCTTGACATCCTGAAAATGCTGTTCCAGTGTCATCTGTGTGACTAGCTGCGGCCGGTACTGGGACAGGTCGATCATCACGATCATATGCAGCAGGGACAGCAGAAACAGCACGATACTGGCTTTCCCCCGGAGCATGACGGGAACCAGGAACAGCCCCACCAGAAAGAAAAGGATCATGCCGCTGTGAATCCCCCCCGAATAGAAGTAGGATGCAGGGAACATGGCAAAGTTCAGCACCATCACCAGACAGACACGAAGAAGGCCTCTCCTGGCCGGATAACGTATCCCCAAAAACAGGAACAAAACCATAAAAGCCAGTATCACAAGCACTGCAAGCTGCGCACTCAGGGGAAGCCCCTCCACGATATCTGATATGTAAACGACAATACTGACAAAAATCGCGACAGTAACCGTCAGAAAGAATACCTTATCGTCCAGCGAGTCAAAAGAAAACCATATTCGTTTCAGTTTCTTCGCCAAAGAAACCACCCCTTTTTCTTCTCCCCATAGAAGATCAGCTCATGCCCTCCGGACAAGACAGATGCTCCGGCTGCAACCATTCCCTGACGGTTCAATCACTATTATAAGCCACACCCCGGCCAGCATGCCGCCCTGTAACCAATCACCGGTTCAGCTGCTTCTCCATCTTCCGGTTCGCCACAGCGTTCCGGACAAATCCGCCGGCCAGTGCGCCTGCGCCTCTCAGGAAATGGCCGTTCACCACGTCCACGATGCCGTCTGCCATCTTCTTATCCACAAGGCCGCCGGACATCTTAGCGACCGCGCGGATAGGCATGTTGTTGACAAAATGGATATTCAGATCCGGTTTTCCGCTTTCATCCGCTTTCTTCTGCCGCCTTGCCAGCTCTGCTGCGGCGAATCTGGCGATCGGGTTCTTTGCATTCTTCAGCTGGCAGAGCGCGTCGTTTGCCGTCAGATCTGTTCCCCAGCTGCCGTCCGGCACCGGATATCCCAGAAGCTCCGAGAATGCCTCGTCGGATACCTCTGTCACCTGCCCTGTCAGATAAGGCGTGATCTTCTGAACGTCATACAGATCCGGCTCCGCCGGCCTGATTTCATATCCGCCTGCCGCCTGCATCCCGTCCCCGGTCAGGCAGATGCTGCCCTGAAGCGGAAGGCAGTCACTGCAGCCGCCCACATAGACCTGGTACTCGCCCTCCTCGATTGCCCAGCCATTTATCCTGCGGTTCCAGTAACGGAAGGTGCGCTTGTCAAATGGAATCCGGACAACCCTGCTTTCCCCTGCCTTCAGGAAGACCTTCACAAATCCCTTCAGTTCCTTCGCCGCGCGGAACACGCCGCTGTCTCGTTTCCCCACATACAGCTGCGCCACCTCGGCCCCGTCCCGCGTTCCGGTATTGGTCAGGGTGAAGGAGACTCCTTCTCTGGTCACCTCAAGGCCTGAATACGCAAAGGATGTATAGGACAGGCCGAAACCGAAGGGATAGCGCACCGGCTTCCCGGCAGTATCAAAATACCGGTATCCTACATAAATCCCTTCCCGGTAATCGGAGTTTTTCTCCTTCGCCGGATAGTATGGCGCGGATGGCACCTCCTCATAGCGGAACGGAATGGTCTCAGACAGCTTTCCGGAGGGATTGACCCGCCCGGTCAGCACGTTCAGGATCGCGGTGGCACCGGCCTGGCCGGTCAGGCTTGCATGCAGCAGCGCTTTCACATTTCTGTCCCAGGGCATCTCCACGGCGGAACCTGCGCTGAGGATCCCGACGATGTTCGGATTCACCTTCTCCATCGCTTCCAGGATCCGCACCTGGACATGCGGAATCTTCATGTGCTTCCTGTCCAGTCCCTCCGATTCGCTCATTTCATCCAGGCCGAAGAAATACAGCACCACATCCGCTTCCCTCGCTGCCTGAACGGCCTCCTGCGCCAGCATCGGATCCCATCCTCCGCTGCGCAGGTATCCCCGGCATTCCCGCACGACCGACAGTCCCTTCTTTTTGCGGATGCACCTGACGATGGATTCCACCTTCGTCGCGTTAACCAGGGAGGAGCCTGCGCCCTGGTAGCGCGGGGTAAATGCGAAGTCGCCGACCACCGCTACCCTTGTCCCTTTTTTGAGCGGGAGAATGTCTTCTTCATTCTTCAGAAGGACCATGCTGCCCTCTGCCGCCCTCCTGGCAAGGATATGGTGCGCCCTTTTGTCAAACCCCTCCTGTCCGGAAGGCGGTGTCTTCCGGCCGCAGCTCTCCTGCCCATGTGGAAGGGAGGATTGCCCGGAGCCCTCCTGCGCCTGAGACGGATTGTCCGTCCTGCCCGCGGTATTCAGTACCGCATCCAGCAGCTCATCGACTCTGGCATTCAGATCCTCCATGGACAGGCGGCCCTCCCGGACCGCTTCCACCAGCTCCCTGGCAGAACCCAGGCCGGGGGCGGGCATCTCCAGGTCAGAGCCTGCGCGCACCGCCGCGGTATGGTCGTTTGACCCGCCCCAGTCGGAGACAACAAAACCGTCATACTGCCATTCTCCCCGCAGGATCTCTTTCAGAAGATGCATGTTCTCATTGGCATATTCGCCGTTCACCTGGTTGTAGGAGGTCATGAACGCGCCAGGATGGCTTTCCTCCAGGGCGATCTCAAACCCGGTCAAGTAGATCTCCCGCAATGTACGCTCATCCACGACTGCATTCATGGCCATGCGGCGCTCTTCCTGAGAATTGACCGCAAAATGCTTAAGGCATGCATACACGCCCTGGCGCTGGGTGCCTCTCACATAAGCCGCCGCCATCTTGCCCGCAAGATACGGATCCTCCGAAAAATACTCAAAGTTTCTTCCGCACAGCGGATTACGCTTGATATTCATGCCCGGCCCCAGGAGAATGTGAACGCCAAGCGCCCTGGCCTCCTCACCCAGCGCTTCGCCAACCTTCTCACCCATTTCGGGATCCCAGCTGTTGGCCATGGTGGCCGCAGTCGGGAAGCAGGTCGCAGGGAGGGACGCATTCAGCCCAAGGTGATCGCCCGCCCCGGCCTGCCTGCGCACGCCATTGGGGCCGTCCGACATGATCATAGAAGGAATCCCGAGACGGGGAACCGGCCTGGTATCCCACTCTCCCTTTCCTCCAAGCAGTGCTGCCTTCTCCTCCAGCGTCAGCTGGTCAATCAGATCCTGATGCTTCATTTCATTCCCCCCTGTCCGGTATGAATGGTGATTCCGTATTTTCCGTCAAAATATCGGGCCAGCAGATAGATCGGGCTGGCTGCCCACGCATGGCACATGCTCTTCCCGTAGGGATCCCCGTACATCTCATACTGCTGCTCCGGTTTTTTCCGCGGGTCATACTCTTCCCAGAAGGTATCCGCCCCCAGATCCAGCATCCCTCCCCAATAGGACAGGATCGTCTCCAGCACCTGGTCTGTACGCCCCATGCTGCACAGTGCTTCCAGTTCAAAGAACTGAAAGTACGGCGTTGTGATAGCCGGAATCCCGGGATTCAGCAAAACCTCCTTCAGGATCCGCTCCTTCCTTCCCTGATCCGTTAGATCATAGCGGATGGCAAAGATATTCGCATGCCGGGTCACATGCCGCCTGCCGGAGACAAAGGAATCCACATACGCACCCTTCTCTTCATCCCAGTAATGCCTGTCGATCGCTTCCGCCAGCTTTGCATACCGTTCCCTGTACTCCCCGGCCTTGTCCGGAAGGTCCAGGATGGCGGCAGCCTGCTCCATCGCCTTCAGGGCAGCCGCGTACAGCATCTGCTCCGCAGCCAGAGGACCCGTGCGGTCGAAATCCGCCCAGTCGATAAACTCCCAGTCCCGCTCCCGGCCTGTCACAAATCCCTGCTCCTGTTCCTGGGATCCGCACAATGCCATGACAGACTCCATCTTTGGGAACATCTCCGCCAGAAATGCGCGGTCCTGATAGAACGCATAATGCTCCTTCACACCGATCACGCAGAGCAGCGAATAATCCAGGATCGTGTTGATATGCGTCACGGCAGGCGCATTTCCAAACAACGCCCGATAAGTCCGGCGGTCGATATCCGCATCCTGAAAGAGACTGCGGTTGACAAACATGCTCTGATACGCGTCGCCGCCCCAGATCCACCGGTCCCGTTTTACACCGTCCAGGAAAAAGATCCCGCTGCACAGCCGGAAGGTATGCTCCGCCACCTCCCAGATCCTGCGAAGCTTCGGATCCGGACTGTCCAATGTGACCTGCACAGGAAGATCCACATACTGGTGACGGGCACGCACCCGCACATCCTCCGGCGCGCAATTCGTGACATATACATAGTGTACCGCATTTTTCTCACATGCGCCATCCTCTCCGGGCACACAGACACAATAGCAGTTTTCCGTATCCAGCGCCTCGGCCTTCGTTTCCCCGATATACACCTTACAGGGCCTTCGTTCCCGGCGCCATTCCAGCTCCACGACCGCGGTCATCTCCTGCGAAAATGCAAACAACGTACCTTCCGGATGCTGTTCCACACGCACGGGCTCGAAGATTTTTTCCGAATAGGTCCATACAGATGGATCCTGCTTTGCATCCTCAAAGAAGGGGCTGCTTCCCGCGGGAACAGGATCCCTTGCATAATCCTCAGCCATCCAGGTCTCATCTGACCGGATCACATCCCCTATGATGCAGGCAGCAGGGAAGGAAGCGATGCTGCCCAGATGGACCGAGATCCGGACCATTCCCTTCTGGCAGTGGATCTCCGTCCCCAAAGGATATTTCCTCTCTCCCACCACCACATGTCCCACCGCATCCGCATTCGCCAGAACCACAAAGGAGGTCTCCTCCTTCAGGTCATAGGAATGGCGCAGAACGATCCGGTTGCGGAAGCCTTCACTCTTCCAGAAGGCCGGCCATCCCATCCCGCGTTCCACCCGGCTGAAATTCTGCTTCATTGCGTAATAAAGCTCCATGTCTCCAGGATACCAGATCCATTT
>CAMJIC010000164.1 GCA_946405675.1 uncultured Clostridia bacterium | reverse complement strand
TGTTACAAAGGCACGTGCGGACGAGCGAACCGGGAATGTGATCATCTGCTACCAGCCGGGAATGCGTTCCCGGGTCATGGAGCTGCTCTCCGGCTTCCATTTTGAAGAAGCCCAGGCACAGGTCACCGTACCGGAGCACACGACCCGCTCGCTGAACAGAACGTTTGAAGATAAGCTTTTCTTCCATATCCTCCGGCGGGGAATCTCACGCTTCCTCCTTCCGCCCGGGATCCGTACTGTCGTCACGATCACAAAGAGCCTTCCCTACATCGGACGCGCCCTCAAATCGATCGTTTCCGGGAGAATCGAGGTTTCCATCCTGGACGCGGCTTCTATCACCGTGTCCATGCTGCGCGGTGAATTCAACACCGCAGGCAGTGTCATGTTCCTGTTGGGAGTCGGGGACATCATTGAAGAATGGACCCACAAGAAGTCCGTAGAGGATCTGGCAGGGGCCATGGCCCTGAATGTGGAGAAGGTCTGGCTTCGGACAGAGGACGGCCAGGAGATCCTGACCGGGATCGATCAGATCCGGGAAAATGACACGATCCTCATCCGCACCGGGAACATGATTCCCCTTGACGGCGTCGTCCTGGATGCGGACGGAATGGTGAATCAGGCCTCCATCACAGGAGAACCGCTCCCGGTCCACAAGCATCCGGGAAGCATGATCTATGCGGGCACGGTTGTCGAGGAAGGCGAGCTGGCGGTCTCGGTGCGCCAGGTATCCGGCAGCGGAAGGTATGACCGCATTGTACGGATGATCGAGGAATCCGAGAAGCTCAAGTCCTCCACAGAGGATAAGGCTTCCCACCTGGCGGATCGCCTGGTTCCGTGGACCCTCGGCGCATCCGCGCTGACCTGGCTCGTGACCGGCAATGCCGCCCGGGCTGCTGCCATCCTGATGGTGGATTTCAGCTGTGCGCTCAAGCTTTCCATGCCCATCTCGGTTCTTTCCGCCATGCGGGAGGCGGGGAATCACAGGATTTCCGTCAAGGGCGGGAAATTCCTGGAAAACTGTTCCGAGGCATCCACCATCGTCTTTGACAAGACCGGCACACTGACCTGTGCCCAGCCCAGCGTGCGCGGCATCGTTTCCTTCGACGGAAGCGACGAGAACGAAATGCTACGGCTGGCCGCATGCCTGGAGGAGCATTATCCCCACTCCATCGCAAACGCTGTGGTGAAGGAGGCGGTCAGCCGGAATCTGGAGCATGAAGAACGTCATTCCACTGTGGAATATATCGTGGCGCATGGAATCGCCAGCAGCATAGACGGGAAAAAGGTCTGTATCGGGAGCTATCATTTTATCTTTGAAGACGAAGGCGTGCAGATCCCCGATGAGGAGAAGGCACGGTTTGATGCCCTGCCGGATGAGTATTCTCACCTGTACATGTCCATTGACGGCCGCCTTGCCGCCGTGATCCTGATCGAAGATCCCCTGAAACCGGAGGCTTCCGATATCGTCCGAAGACTTCACGATCTTGGCATCGACAAGGTCGTCATGATGACAGGGGACAGTGAACGTACCGCGAAGGCTGTTGCCGCGCTGGTGGGGGTTGATGATTATTATTCGGAAGTCCTGCCGGAGGAGAAAGCTTCCTTCATCCGCAAAGAACATGAGGCAGGCAGAAAAGTGATCATGGTGGGGGACGGTGTCAATGACTCTCCTGCCCTCTCCGAATCGGACTGCGGAATCGCAATCAACAGCGGCGCCGCGATCGCCCGGGAGGTTGCGGACATCACCATTTCGGAGGATGACCTGCATGCCCTGCTCACCCTGAAGCAGATCAGCGATGGCCTGATGAGAAGGATCCGGACAAATTACCGGACCATCATTTCCTTCAATTCATTCCTGATCCTCATGGGGATGATGGGCGTACTCCCCTCCACATCGACGGCGCTTCTGCACAACCTGTCGACCATAGGGATCAGTCTGCACAGCATGACTGACCTGCTGTAATAAGCCACGCCCGCGTCAGCGGGTCTGCATGCGGGGGGTGTCCCTCCCACAGGCAGACCCGCTGAACCAGACGTGGCATGTAACGATGACATGACTTTCAATGAAAAAGCTGAAAACCCTCCATGCAGCTTCACTGCACGGAGGGTTTTGTCATTCCACTGTAACCGTCCAGGACAGAAACTGAACAGCTATATTCCCTTCTTCAGAACAGCTGATTGATATAATCAGTCAGTGCTTCCCTATCGTAAAAATTATCCGGTTTCACGATATAGCAGTCCGGCTCGATTCCCAGGTCGGTATCATAATAGGAACCGTTCTTCAGATAAGACATCCGGTTCGGGGATGAGATCTGGAAGGACGTCCCGTAGGCTGTCGACATCGGCAGGACGGAGCAGCTTCCGCCGCCGGAGGTTTGCCCGAGCAAAGTTACCTGGTTCGAAGACTTGAAAAGGTTCGGCACAAGGTTTCCGCAGGAGAAGCTGTACGGGCCGATCAGGCAGTACAGATTCTTATCCGCCACGGTGTCATTTTCATCGAACTTGTGATCCAGGTTGGCGTCAATCCGGTATGTTCCGGTTGAGATCGCACCTGTCAGGGAGCTGCGCACGCTCATGGAAGCCTCTCCCAGGAACCAGGCCGCGACGATCGCAGCCGCGTCAACCTGGCCGCCTCCATTCATGCTCAGGTCGATGACCACATTTTCGATGGGACTGTTCTCGCGGTTGATCATGCTGTGTGCATAGAGAACCAGCAGTACGGTATCAACGCTCTCCACCGACTCCTCGTCATCCACATAAATATCTCCCTCATAATAGAATTCGGGATTTGAAATCATATGAAAACCGTCAAAGGTGATGTAGGCTGTATTTCCGACCTCCTCGTAAGGCTTGATCGGAGTCTTGGCGTTATTCCTTGCCTGTGAAAACAGCACATAATTTTTCCCGTCCCTGATCGCTGACAGTCCGCCTTCTCCGCCGGCGGACTTGAGCTCTTCTGTCCGGTATGAAGCAGAATTGAAGCTGGAGTGCAGGTCATCCAGATAGTAATGGATGAAATCAAACAGCGCACCATCCGCCACATTCGGATCTGTACTGCAAAGATCAGCCTTATAGCCTGTTTCCTTAAACACCTTGTCAAAGCTGGTAATATCGTGGATCTCCTTCAGCCCGTACAGATGATCCAGCGCCAGGCACAGCTCGCAGTAGCTGTACCATGCAAGGTCTTCGCTCATCTTGCCATAGGGTGCGCTGAACAGCGAGATCCCGATATCTGTAAGCTCTCCTGTCTCAAATCCAAGATAATCCTTATTGGTCAGGTAAACCGCTTCCTCATTAAAATACGAATTCAGGTTAAGCGGGTATGCAAGCATAAAATCGGCAACCGTCTGCAGAGGAACCAGATAGAGTCCGTTCTCCTCTGACCACACCATGGGGATCATATAATCCGACAGGTTCAGTTCCACTTCTTTTCCGTATCGGTCAAAGGAACCCTCCTGGATCTTCTCAAGCAGCATCGGATTGCCATCATCGTCCGTCAGATTCAGGGAAACCATGTCCTTCAGGGACGAATTATCCGAATTGTGGATAAATGCATCATAATCATCAAAAGTAATGGTTCCCTCCTGGAAATCAAAAAGCATGGAGTATCCCGTCTCCCGGCTGAACATCGCAACGTGGCCGTCCGTCTCCAAAGTGAGGGCATAGTTCGTGTCTCCGTTCCAGCTATAAACGGAAACCATTACATCCACCCAGTCTCCCAGGTTGACATACGGCAGGTCCGTCACGCCATCCACAAAGTAGACCGGAGAATCAAATGTCGTATCCAGTTCCCCCAGATACCAGGGCACTGTACGGCTCGTAATCGTTACAGTCCCATCCTCCTTTGGTGCCTCTGTCTCAAATGCCTCTGTTTCAGCAACTCCGGTAAACGTATCCTTTGGCGGCTGCTCTGTTTCCTCCGCCCAGGTACCAGAAGACACAAGCATGCACAACATAGCAGCTGAAAGAAGAACCGACAGTCCCTTTCTCTTCATCCCTTCTCCTCCTTAATTTCATGAATTAATACCAACTGCTGCACAGCTAAGGATCTGTCACGAATTAACATATTCATCCTGCTTGTCTGTTTTTCCGATATCTTCGTCAGAAAACCTCGCTGTACATAAAACAACAGATGCATATGGATACCATACCATTTTTCTACTTCTTAGCGCAAGGTCTGAACTCACTTACAACCGCAGAACCAATGATCAGCGCTGCTCCGGCCATGCCCGGCACAGTCATTGGTTCATGAAGAAAAAGAGCAGACAGGATGACAGCGGTAACCGGATCGATATAACTCAGGATCGCCGCGGTCTGCCCGGACAGCTTTTCAATCGCTCCAAAGTAAAGCGCATACGCAATCCCTGTATGAAGAATCCCGACCGTGATCATGCAAAGAGACGCAGCCAGACCAAGATCATATCCGTGAAGGCTGCCTGTGGCCGCCAGGTAAGGGAGCAGAACCACTGCCGCAAATAACAGCTGGATGATCGTTTTTTCATAGACCGGCACGCCTGTTACCCTTTTATTCAGGATCACGACAGACGCGTACAGAAAAGCCGCACACAGTCCAAATCCGATCCCTCGAAGCTGGCCGCTCCCGCCTGCCCCGCTCTCCAGTACGCCTGAAACAAGAATCATGCCCAGTGCCGCGACCGCAACGCAGACTCCCTTTCGCAGCGAGATCTTCTCATGCAGAAAGATTGGAGAAGCCAGGATCACCAGGGGCGGCTGCATATAGTAGGCAAGCGTTGCTGCCGCAATGCTTGTATAATTATATGCCTCAAACAGCAGCATCCAGTTCAGCCCGATCAACGCGCCGGTCAGCATCAGAAGCACAAGGCGTTTCTTTACTGCCGTAAGGTCAAACCTCCTTCCTGAAACACGCAGAAGCAGAAAAAGAAAAACGCTTCCCATGATCCCTCTTGCAAAGGCCAGCACCGGTGACGGAAGCGGGATCATCCTCCGGAAGATTCCGATCGTCCCGAAGATCACCATGGAGGAAACCATCGCGGCGGCAGACTGTTTTGTTTTGTGATTCATATATCCTCAATCCAGGTACAACAGCAGATTATTGCTGCTGAATGTATAAAAATACTGAACGTCTTTTGCAAGACGCATCACCATGCGGATTCTACCTGATTTGCCTCCTTCTTCTTTCCATTCCCGATCATCTGCGAGCAGACCACCTGGCTGCCTGTTGCGAAAAAACATGCCAGCATCCCAATCACCCCTGTGAAGGGTCCCAGCAGCGACACAGCAGAGTAGGCCTCCGCCACAAGGTACATGCTGGTGATCACGCCATCGATGAGGTTCGCTACCGCTCTCCGAAGGATTATTTTCCGCCGCGAAGGAAAGCGGACATGCAGAAGGGGCCAATGAGCAGAAACCGCTGTTTGAAGAATATAAAAGGCTTGCAGACAGGATCAGTTACTGCCCGGTTCTGGACTGTGTCCTCCCTGCGGAAGCAGGTTCCGGCGTACTGCCTGTCGATACGCAAAAGCTGCTGACCGGGGAAATAACGCCTGAAGAGATGGCCGAGGATCTGCAGCAGATTATGGAAGCAAACTATTGATTGTGAGCTGCGCGATCTGAATGCAAATACAGACAAGATGTTTATGTGAATTCGCGCCAGATCCTCAGGAA
>CAMJIC010000163.1 GCA_946405675.1 uncultured Clostridia bacterium | reverse complement strand
GATGAGCGTTTGGACAAGTCAGATGTACAAGTTATTCTGTAACAGATCCTTATGCTGTGGCTGCCATAAAAAGTTACGAAAGCTGTTGCAGATGTGAGGTCACTTCATATTGTTTTATGAAAGGGTGAGTAGCGATGATAACACTTGCGGCTGCAGGTCCGATCCTGCTGTGTGTGATCCTGATGACTGTTTTCTCCTGGCCGGCAAAAAGGGCGATGCCCCTTTCCTGGCTGTTTGCCGCGATCCTGGCGGCATCTGTCTGGAAGATGGATATCAGGAAGATTTCATCCCAGACGCTGCTTGGCTTCCTGAGTGCGTCAGAGATCCTGATGATCATTTTCGGCGCAATCTTTCTGATGAATGTGCTTCGCCAGTCCGGCGCCATGGCCGCGATCAACCGGATGTTTTCCCATATTACACTGGATGCCAGGCTGCAGTGTGTGCTGGTCGGGTTCGTGTTTGCCGGCTTTATTGAGGGAACGGCAGGCTTCGGGACACCGGCGGCGCTGGCGGCGCCGATTCTGATCGGGCTGGGATTTCCCCCTCTTGCCGCGGCGACGGTGTGCCTGATCTATAATTCATGGCCGGTCGAGCCGGGGCCGGTCGGCGTCCCGCTTCTGACAGCCTCTGCTACGGTGCGGGACGCTGTCATTGCCAGGGGCGGAGATCCGGATCAGTTTACAAGGGTGCTGACAAAATGGGTGGTGATTCCTCATTGCATCGGGGGGACGCTGATTGTCTTCATCGGAGTCATGGTTCTGTGCAAGGTGTTCGGAAAAAGGCACAGCTTCCGGGATGCATGGGAAGTGCTTCCATTTTGCCTGTTTACAGGGGCGGTCGTTTCAGCGATCTATCTGCTGATGGGATTCTATGCAGGGCCTGACCTTACCAGCATGATTGCATTCATCGGTGCGCTGCCTGTCCTTGTCTTTGCTGTGAAGAAGGGGATCTTTGTTCCGAAACGGGTATGGACCTTTGACGGATATGAAGAATGGGGCAGCCAAAGCTGGGGGACTGCAGGCGTAAGGAGCAAAGAAGCTGATACAAGGCTTGGCGCTCTGAAGGCATGGATGCCGTATGTGGTCATCGGAATCCTGCTGGTGCTTACCCGAGTGGATGCATTCGGGATCAAGGCAGTCCTGAACAGGGATCCCATGATCTGGCATGTGCATGATATTCTTGGCATCGAAGGGGTGAACTGGGATTTCAAATTCCTGTATAATCCCGGCCTTTTCCCCTTTATCCCGGTCGCGCTTCTGACAGTGTTCTTCCATGGGATGCATGCGAAGGATGCAGCCATCGCGCTGAAAAAGACCGGAAAACAGATCCTGGGCGCAGCGATCGCTTTGCTGTTTGGCGTCGCGATGGTGAACCTGTATCGATACACAGGGACAGGGGCAGAGGATTCCATGCTGTATACGCTGTCCGGAGCGATGGCGGCGCTGTTTTCCGGCGCGTATTTCCTGGCAGCCCCGCTGATTGGCGTGCTGGGGGCATTTATGTCCGGGTCCAATACGGTTTCAAATACCTTATTCGCATCGATCCAGTTTGAGACGGCCTCGATCCTTGGCATATCCCAGGTTCTGATCGTAGCCCTCCAGGCAATGGGCGGCGCGATCGGCAACATGATTTGTGTTCACAATATCGTCGCGGTCTGCGCAACGACCGGGACAAACGGCAATGAAGGGCGGCTGATCCGCACCAACATCATCCCATGCCTGATCTATGCGATGACGGTAGCTGCGCTGGTCGGGATCTTCCTGAAAGCCGGGGTCAATCCCATGCCGGAGTTGTTGTGATCAGGAACAAGCTGCGCTATATGTCACTCCCTGGCCGCCAACCGGCCAGGGAGTGACTTGTAACCAGGTGACAAGTCACATCCCGTGCAAATATAACAGTAACTATTCAGCACCCCATCGCCCAGAACGCAAGCGTTCTGAGCTGTGGGCGGTCAGAGTTCTTCGCTCCGCTTCGGTCGGTGCTAAACGCATGCCACTGGCATGCAGCACCGCTCCGCGCCTTGCCCGCCCACAGCATACTGTCAGAATCCGTCCGGCAAGCAAGCTTGCCGGCCCGAATTATGACAGTATGCAGGGGTGCTGAATGGTTACATATAACATTTTATTTACAGATTTGACCAAATCGGGTATCCTTGTATCGGATACGTTCAAACATAGAAGGCGGTGCGCCATAAGAGATTATGCCGCCGGTATGTGATTGAAGATTGCAGGAAAGGGGACATGATATGATTCGGAAGATCCGTTTTTCTGTACTGCTCTTGCTTCTGACGGTTTTTTTCGCGGCAGGGAGCATGCCGGTGCAGGCGGTTACGATCGGGGAGCTATTGGGATGGAACACGGAGGAAGACAAAAAGGATGGCTCCGATTCCCAATCCTCCCGTGATGATTCTTCACGGCGTGACCAGGAGAAGAAGGGGGGCAGCCTTTCCGCAGATGGGAAGGACAAGTCCGGGAACGATGGGAAGAACAAGTCCTCAGAGGTTGATTACGAGTCGCTGGAGCTTGAGGAAGACGGAACCTACGATTCAAAGGATGAGGTGTGCGCTTATCTGATCCGCTATCACCGTCTGCCTGATAATTACATGACGAAGAAGGAGGCCCGGAAGATGGGCTGGGAAGGCGGATCTTTAGACCGGCTGATTCCGGGAAGGAGCATCGGCGGAGATTTCTTCGGTAATTATGAGGGAACCCTCCCTGAGAAGGACGGACGTGAGTATCATGAATGTGACATCGATACGATTGGCAGCTCCGGGCGGGGACCAAAGCGGATCATCTATTCCGGAGACGATGACAACGAAGAATGGAACATCTATTACACTGATGACCATTACGAATCATTCACCTTGCTGTGGGGAGAGGATGATTATGAATGAGAAAGAGCTGAAGCTGATCAGGCTGGAACCGGAAAAGCTGAAGGACAGGTCATATTTTGCTCTCTATATGAAACAGGAGCTGGGGCTGGAAGGACCGTTTTCCGGCAACCTGGACGCGCTGGCGGATTATCTGAGCGAGGTGACGCAGGAGACTGTGTTTGAAGTGGATTCCGGATCCTTTTACAGGTTCGCGCAGGATCAATGGATGAACAGGCTGCTTCAGATGCTCAGCAGTATGGCGCAGGAGAACCCCCATCTGCATCTGTACCTGACGGATCGTTGATCAGCGCGGTGCAGTGTTGTCCTCCTTCATGGCAGCCAGGGTAAGGATCTGTTACAGAATAACTTGTACATCTGACTTGTCCAAACGCTCATCTGCTGCGTTGGAAAGCCTCGCCGTAGTAAGATGCAGGCTATGAAGCCAGGGTGTAACTGTTCAGGACAGCTGGATGATACGGAATATGGATAGCGGCATGATATGGCAGGAAAGAAAAAAGACAAGGTTGAACTGAGATATTATGATATCCCGCAGAAGGAAGGGGTGCTGGCTCTGACCGGGGATGAGTGGATCCGGGAATATGGAGACGGGATCGATTATCTTCATTTCCACAATCTTCTGGAGATCGGGATCTGCCGCTTCGGAACAGGGGAGCTGATCCTGGACAAGCGGTCTGAACGCTTCGGGCCGGATATGATCTCCGTGATCCCCCATAACTATCCCCATACCACGAATTCCGATCCGGGGACAAATGGCTACTGGGAATATCTGTTCCTGGATCCGGCCCCCTTGCTCAGAGAGTATTTCGGAGAAAATGAAATCATGAGAAGGCGTTTTCTGGAGCTTCTGTCCAGGGATGCCATTTTCGGCCCGACGGTGCAGTATCATTCCCTGGCAGCGATCGCGGAACTCATCCTGGAAGAGATGAAGGCGAAGCATGCTTTTTACATCGAGAAGGTCAGGGGTCTGCTCCTTTCCCTTCTGTTTGAGATTGCGCGGATCACGAAGGATGAAGATGAGCCTGATGTGCAGCTTCGCACGGGGGTCGGCCAGATTCAGAATGCGTTGAAATATGTGGATCAGCATTTTGCCGAGCCGATCCGGATCGAGCAGCTGGCGAATGAATGCCATATTTCAGAGACGCATTTCAGGCGGCTGTTCTCGGAATATATTGATATGACACCGATCGAGTATGTGAATATGATCCGGGTGTTGCGCGCCTGTGACATGCTGCGTACATCAAACGATTCTATGTCAACGGTTGCGCTGAACTGCGGTTTTTCCACGGTATCCACCTTTGACCGGAACTTTAAGCAGATCCTGGGGGTAACCCCATATCAGTGGAAGAAAGATCCTAAAAATTATGAAAGCCGTCTTCTCGAGGTGAATGTTTCCGTCCGGAAGGGATGGTGATTCTATTCATGCGGCTTATTCGGATGAATGTATGATGCGTATCCCGGCTATGGGATACGCTCGTTGGCAAATGTGTGGTTCTGAATGGTTACGGACCAATAAGGTAATTCAGATGTCAGATGAAATCATGGCGCAGCCGCAAAGCCGGGAGATGGAGGATTACAGGCTGTTTTATCCTGAGTCAAGCCGTTTCCCGGAGCTTCGGCTGAGACATTGCGGATATGAAAAGTGTGCGCCCGGGCACAGCTTCGGGCCTGCCGTGAGGGGAACCTACCTGATCCATATCATCCTGGACGGGCACGGGAGCTTCATGGTCAATCAGCAGACCTGGAGGCTGGGAGCAGGGGACGGGTTTTTGATCCTTCCCGAGATCCCGACCTTTTACAAGGCGGATGAGAAGGAACCATGGACCTACTTCTGGATTGCTTTTGAAGGAAGCCAGGCGGAAGAGGTGATCCGGGATATGGGACTTGGCAGGGAAAGCCTGGTCTTCCATAGTTCAAGACCGCAGGAGCTTCGTGCTATCGTCAGGGACATGTTTTTGAACCGGGATGTGAGCCGCGCGAAACAGTACATGAACCAGAGCCTCCTGTACCGGTATTTCTCCATTCTCCTGGACGATATGGAGGTGACCATCGGCTCTCCGACGGGACGGAATAAGATCGTGTCTGAAGCAGTTCAGTATATTGAAGATTATTATGCAGACCCCACAGTCAAAGTGGCTCAGATCGCAAAGACCGTCAATGTTGAGCGCGGATATCTTTATTCCCTGTTCATGAAGCATCTGGGGCTGTCTCCGCAGGAATACCTTCAGAAGTTCCGGCTGACGAAGGCGACGGATCTTCTGGATCATACAGACCTGCCCATCGATAAGATCGCGTTAAGCTGCGGATATCAGGATCCGGTTACTTTTTCCAAGGCATTCCGGAAGATGTTTGAGATGCCTCCGGGAAAATACCGGAAGGACAGCAGGGAAAGGATGCGGCAGACCGCGATACATTATGACAACAGATCGGCTCATTGACCGGTTCGTTGATTATGACGAAATGACTGTATCAGAACTTTCGGTGCACCAGACATGTAAATGTAAAATGGATAGCTTTTTAGACAAACCTGCATTATTTCAATGCAGGTTTTTACTATGGTATTCTGGTCTTTGGTTAATTCGCCAAAAAAGGACATTTTGACAATTTGTTCAAACATACGTCCATTTTATGGCAGAATGTAAGGGGGTAAACTATACAGGAAATGCAGCCCGTCTTGCAGAACGGATGCGGAAGCGGGCAAGAGTATCTCATTTATCTGTTTATACCTAAGGAGGAAGGATTATGAGAAAAGGAACTGCGATGGTCGTTGCGGCTTCAAT
>CAMJIC010000162.1 GCA_946405675.1 uncultured Clostridia bacterium | reverse complement strand
GCGCTTTCCGCCTCCTTATCCTGTCCGCTTTCTGTTTCCTTGCTCTGCGCGCTTTCCGCCTCCTTATCCTGCCCGCTTTCTGTCTCCTTATTCTGCGCGCTTTCCGTTTCTTTGCTCTGCGCGATTTCCGTCTCCCTGCCCTGTCCTCTTCCTTCCTTCGTCTCTGCTCCGAATGCAGAAAATGTTTTTCCGCAGCTGATGCAAAGCATCATGCCAAGCACCAGGATGACTATCAGGCTGAGCAATAAATGAAACGTCCCGGTTCCTGCCTGTCTATGTCCCCGCTGACCATGCTCCTTTTCCATGCATTATTTCCTTCCCGTAACGTATTGCCCGTTCCTTCTCAAGTGTCTTCAGGCACACATATGTACTTCACTTCACCACCAATGCGTACTCCGTCTCATGGCAAGCAGACGCCCCTGCTTACCGCTTATCCTTATCGATCAGCTCCAGGGCAAGCGTCCCCAGGAACACGTACACCGCTGAAAACAGAGCCAGAATGCCCCAGCATTTGAGCAGGTTCCCCTTCGTATATTCAAAGTTCTTATCCTGCAGCTTCTGTGCGCTGTAATGCTGCACCTTCTTCTTGACCTCCGGTATCTTCATCACATTATGAAGCTTCGTCAAGGTCTCATCCTCCGCGTCCTGCATGCTGTTCACTGCGGTATAGATTACAATGGAATCCTGACCGTTGTAATCTGCCGCGATATTCACCGCATTAATCCCCCAGTTGCTGATCGTAAGCTTCGAGAGGAACTCGGCGCCCTCGCGCTCCAGCGGGAATATGCTCCCCGCGAAGATCAGCTGTATGACCAGCAGAAACGGCATGATCGTCATGGCAGTCGTGGTGGTATGAGAGATACAGGAGGCAAGGAGCGCCAGCGTATCTGCGGCATAGGTCATCAGGAACATGGAGATCCCCAGGTCGACCGTAAAGAATCCGGTGATCAGGCCCGTATCCGGGAAATACACGCCGAAGATCCAGAAGATCGTTATGGTGATCACAACCTGGATCATGCAGATCACGGCCTGATAGATCATATGCGCCATCACATAGGCGCTGATATGCAGTCCCGTTCTGTGTTCCCGTTTGATAATGCTTCTTTCCTTACAGATCACCTGGATCGAATTGAACATTCCGTTCCAGATACACACGCAGACAACCGCAAGGGACCCGAACTTGGTGAATTCCATGTTCCGGAACATCTGTTTCCCCAGTACGTAGGTAACCAGGTATGCAATGATCGCCGACATCGGAAGCACCTTCCAGTTCTTCTCATAGATCAGAAGCCTGAACTGCTTGCCCAGATAGATCGGGATCTGCTCCAGACGGCTCTTATACATCAGGCCGCCCTTTTCCTTCTCTCCCTTCCCTGCATCAGTGTGTTCGTCGGCAGGGGCATCCAACACGGAATCGTCCTCATTCTTTTCCTTGAAGACCAGATCCGGCCTTTCTTCCCGTGTAGCGGAATATGTTTTGTATTTTTCTATGAACTCGTCAGCACGTCCCTCACCGCCCTCATTCCTGGCGTTGATGCGCTTGACCACGTTCTCCATCGTATCGACGCCGAAGAAATCCCTTGCCTCCTGGACTTCTCCGTAAAATGCAAGCTGGCCGACCTTTGTCTCTGTGCTTTTAGCCAGAACGATCACCTTGTCGAACAGGTCCGCGACCCGGTCCGGCTGATGCGTGATGACCAGGACCATCTTTCCCTGGCATGCGATCATGCGCAGGTTCTCCATCAGTTCTGTCGCCATGATGCCGTCAAGGCCGGAATCCGGCTCATCCAGGATAAACAACGTAGGTGACGAGACAAATTCCGTACAGATGGACAGACGCTTCTTCTGGCCGCCGGACAGCTTGGAGACAAGCTCCTTCTCCCTTCCTGTCAGGCCGAAGGTTTCCAGCACGGCCCTGATCCGCCTCTCCTTCTCACTGGCACTCATATCCTTGGGAAGGCGCATGTCGGCAGCATTCTCAACGGTCGCATAGACCGTGTCCTCCTCACGCAGCAGGTTCTCCTGGGGAACAAAGCCGATCTGGTGCTTGACCTGACTGTAATCCTTATAAAAATCGATATTTCCGGCCTGGATCGTCGCCTTTGCCTTCTCGTATCCGGTGACGGCATTGACAAATGTGCTTTTGCCCGCGCCGGAACCGCCCAGGATCAGAACCATCTCGCCAGGATTGATCTGAAGGTTAATATCCTTCAGGAGCATGACTTTTTTCAGTGCTTTATGGGCAGAGCGTTCATCGATGCTGATCGAAAGGCCGCTCCTCTGGATCGGATATCCATAGACAAGGCCGGAGCCCTCAAAGATAAACCGGGTCTCTCCAACCTGGATCACATCATTGATCCGTATCTTTACCTTCTTGGATACCGGGTCTCCATTATGGAGCACATGGAAGGCATGAATCTCCTCCATCTCCCAATGGCCGGACTCATAGCTCAGGGTCAGAGAATCACCGTTCTCTTCCTTCCCCCTTTCCGTGATGGTCACCTGATGGCGGCCGTCATCCATGTTCAGAATCCGCCAGTCCCGCCCGCTGATATAATCTTCAAAAAAGACAGCAGTCAGCATCCGGTCATTGACCAGGCGGATCACCGTGCAGTCCTTCAGCGGAACGACATCCCCCTTGTGGATCATGTCATCCGCGACAAAAGTATAGACATTGTCGGAAAGGTTGCGGTAAAACCACTGGCCCTTCTCCTTGAAGATCTCACACTGATGCTCATCCAGGAAAGGGTATTCCAGCTGGAGGCTCGAGGTCGTGAAAACCTCCATTGCGCATCTTCCCCTGATCTCCGAATGGCTGAAAATGAGATACTGACGCGGCTTTTCCTGCTCTTCAAAGAAGACAAGGCCGGCCGGCCGGATGCTGTGGCTGTTTCCTCCGAAAGTGCCGGATCCCTGCTTTGTATCCGGATTGAATCCGCCTTCCGGTATCTGATCCAGGTGGGATTGTTGATTATTCCTGTTACTCATTTATTTGATCCCTGCCTTTTTACTTCCTGATCAATATAGAGACATATGCTGAATTATCATACCATGCCGATGATTAAACTTCCATCAATTTCTTTTTGCAGCTGTTCAGAACCTGTCCTGAACAGCTGTTTCTTTTTTCAAATTCAGAGCGACACAGCATAGCTATGTGTGGTATAAAAGTCTTTGGGACACATAAATCGCTATTGTGTTCCGGATCAGAAAGGCAAGATCAGCAACAGGAGGATAAATTGAAATGAAAATCGCTTTGATCAATGAAAACAGCCAGGCTGCGAAGAATGCTGTCATCGAGAAGGCGCTGCGCAAGGTTGCGGAGCCGATGGGACATGAGGTGTTCAACTATGGGATGTACGCGGCGGACGATGAAGCCCAGCTCACCTATGTGCAGAACGGAATCCTGGCGGCAGTGCTGCTCAATTCCGGCGCGGCGGACTATGTCATCACAGGATGCGGAACCGGCGAAGGCGCCATGCTGGCGCTGAATTCATTTCCCGGCGTGATCTGCGGACATGTGGAAGACGCGCTCGACGCTTATACCTTTGCCCAGATCAATGATGGAAATGCAATCGCGCTCCCCTTTGCGAAAGGCTTCGGCTGGGGCGGCGACCTGAATCTGGAGTACATTTTCGAGAAGCTTTGGTGTGAGGAAAGCGGCGGCGGCTATCCGAAGGAAAGAGCCGTTCCGGAGAAGGCCAACAAGAAAATCCTCGATGAGGTCAAGGGAGAAACCTATCAGGATATGGTGACGATCCTGAAGAAGCTGAATGAAAGCCACCATGATCTGGTTAAGGGCGCGCTGTCCACCAAGAGATTTGCGAAGTATTTCTATGAGAACTGCAAGTGCGATCAGATCAAGGCCGCAGTAGATGAAATCCTGAAATAAAGGGTTACTGTGTCAGGGCCGCAGTAGATGAAATCCTGAAAAAATGGTTACTGAGAATAGCGGCATGACGGAACAAAAGCCTTGAACAAGAGCAAAGGATAAACCTGAAACAGCGGACCAGACGGGGATTGTTCCCCATCCGGTCCGCTGCTGCTGTTTCAGCCCTTCAGAAACTCCAGGATCTTCTCATAGACCGCTTCATGTCCTGTCTCATTCAGGATCTCATGCCGCATATGGGGAATCGTCTCCACCGTTATGCATTCAAAGCCTGCCTGTCTGAGCACATCGGCAGACACCTTCCTTCCTGCTTCTCCCCCTGTACAAGGGTCATCCTCCCCGGAAATCAGCAGAATCGGAATAATCGAAAGCACATTCCGATAAAGCTTCGGTTCAGCGATCGCGCTTACCAGGCGGAACAGGGCATCATAGCTTCCCAGCGTGAACTCTTTGCCGCACAGCGCGCTCTCCTGATACCTCCTGACATTCTCCTCATTGTAGGACAGCCAGTCCAAGGGAGTCTTCGCGTCCGGGATGGCCCTGGAAAATCCTCCCATCGCCAGGTTCGTGACCATGGCCGAGTGCTCCTTTGGCCCTCCCTTGAGTAAAGAAGCTGCAGCGCTCAACGCCACTCCCAAAACGGCTGACTTCTGCGGAACCGGATAGCCGGAAAGAACCACCTTGTCATAGCATCCGCTGTCCGCCTGCAGCACTCTCCTTGCTATAATCGTACCCATGGAGTGCGCAAATAAATACTGCTGCCTGCGGGGAAACCGTTTCCTTAACCAGGAGGAAACCCTCCTGACATCCGATACCAGCAGGCGGTCTCCGCCCTTGTCCGCAATGTGACTCAGAAGGGGCGCATCGCTCCCATGCCCCCGCATGTCGCACGTCAGTACGGCAAATCCATTTTCCTGGAGAAATGCGGCAAAATCGTCGTACCTTCCCTTATGCTCTTCCATGCCGTGGAGCACCTGTACGACTGCCTTCGGCTCACTGACATCAAACAGCCTTGCGCTCAGCCTGTAGGAATCCTTTGCCCGGATCGTGATATCCTGATACTTCATCCCATTTGCCCCCCGTTCATAATAAATGCCTGTAACTGCTCAGAGCCTGTTCCGGGCAGTTATGACCTGTAACGAATTAACTTATGCATATTGCTTGTCTGGTTTTCCGATATCTGGAATCAGAAAGCCTCTCCGTACTTACGAATGCTTCAGCTTTTCGCCACCTCCGACGCTGCGGTCTGAACCTGTCCTGCGCTTTTCGCCGCCTCCGACGCTGTGGTCTGAACCTGTCCTGCGCTTTCCACCTTACCAAGTTCTTCAAGCTCTTTGGAAAGCTGGTCAAAATCAACCCCATCCGAGGACATCTTCATGATCAGGCCGCCAATCCCCCTCCAGCCCTGATTCGAGTATGTTGCAAGGATAGGAGCTTTTTCCTGAACCTCTGGTAATTTCAGCATCTCTCCCAGAAACATCGTCATGGAGCCGACCAGACCGCTGAAAAGGAGCGCGATGATCCCGATGATCAGGCCGCCTTTCCCCTTTCCATGGGATACGCGCATGGACATGATACCTATAACGATACCCGCCACTGCCAGGATAACGCCAGGAACAACACCCATCATTCCAAAGAACATCCCGACAAAGATCGTCACCAGAAGTCCAAGGATCGCCAGAAGCAGCGCAATCCCGGGATGTCCCTTTTTACCTGTATCATTATATTCATACTGCATCGTTTCATTCCTCCTTTGTGGATTCATTGTTACAAACCGTCCCCCTGC
>CAMJIC010000161.1 GCA_946405675.1 uncultured Clostridia bacterium | reverse complement strand
ATGTCCTTGATCTGTTAAGACAGCTCCTGATCCATTGGAAGCTGATTCTTATCTGCATGATCCTTTGCGGCGGAGCAGCCTTCACCTACTGCCGTTTTTTTGCAATACCGCTCTATTCCTCTACGTCCGGGCTCTATGTGTTCAGCAAAAGCACATCCGTCACCAGCCTGGCGGATCTTCAGATCGGAAGCAGTCTGACCAATGACTATGAGACCGTCATCACCGGGAGGCCTGTTCTGGATCGTGTCATCGTCAGGCTGAAGCTGGATGAGAACTATGCGTCACTGCGCTCTAAGATCGCCATTACGAATCCATCCGATTCACGAATTCTGTACATAACGGTAACGGATCCGGATCCGCAGCGGGCCAAGGAGATCGCGGACAGAACCGCCTCCATCGCAGCCACATTCATATCCCAGAAAATGGATCAGGATCCTCCTTCCATCATTCAGACAGGCTACACCGATGGAGCCCCTGTCAGCCCTCGGACGAAAAGAACAACTGTGATCGGGCTCCTGATCGGTTTTTTGGCTGCCGCCGCATTTATTGTGATCCTTTATCTGCTGAATGACACCATTAAGACCCCTGAAGATATCGAGGAGAAGCTTGGATTAAACGTACTTGCGTCCCTTCCCTTGGAGTCCTCTGACATGAAAAACACCCGGAGCAACAAAAAGCAAAAGGCATCTGGCCATCGCCATGTCAGAAGAAAGGCATCCTGAATGATACAATCTGTCGAATTGACCAAATTAAATGATATGAGTTCCACGATGCGGGAATCATTGCGTGCTTTACGTACAAATATCCAGTTCTGCGGAGATGATATTAAAACCATTCTCTTTACCAGCACCGCTCCGAACGAAGGAAAAAGCACCGTCGTCATGGATCTGGCAAGATCCATGGGAGAATCCGGAAAGCTTGTGCTTGTGATCGACACAGATATGCGTAAATCGGTCATCATGAGGGAGTATGGGGTAAAATCCATACTCCATAAGCAGATTTTCGGTCTTTCCCATTTTCTTTCCGGACAGAAAAAGATGGAGGATGTGCTCTATCACACAAACATGCCGAATGTTGACATCATTTTCTCCGGAAGAAGAGTTCCGAACCCGACGGAGATCCTGGGGAAGAAATATTTCACGGATCTTCTGAAGCTGGCACGAAACAATTATCACTATGTCCTGATCGACTGCGCTCCGATCACAGCCGCGATCGACGCGGTACTTGAAGCCCATTACTGCGACGGTGCCGTTCTGGTGATCTCGCAGGGTGATGTCAGCAGCCGTGCTGTCCTGGATTCCAAACGGCAGCTGGAAAGCTCCGGTGTCCGGATACTGGGGGCGGTGCTGAACAAGGTCAAGATGGATGCCAGCCGCTACGGCCATTATTACGGTAAGTATTACGGAAATTATTACGGTAAGTATTATGGCCATTACAGCGATACAAATGAGGCGGACGAGCCATCTTCAGATGAAGAAGAATTGAGCTTTGAGGAAAAGAATGTCAGGAAATAAACCATGAAGAAATCTGCAGGAGTCATCACCCTTTGCACAGTATCCGCAGCCTTAATCTGTTCGCTTTCCTTCGGGATCTATCAAACCCATAACCGGCAGATTCCCTCCTTCCGGACAGAAGGGAAGACATCGGAAACCTCGGAAACCTCGGAAGAATGGTTCACGGATTCTGTGGCTGATGAAAATTTTGACTTTGGGCTCAATGAGGAATGGGTCAGCCTGAACGATCTGGAATACAAAGTGACAGACAAGCTGAAGACGTATCTGTTTATCGGAACAGATCACAGCGGCAATGAAAACGCGACGGACGAGACGTATCAGGGTTCCATGGCGGATTTCCTGCTGGTTGCAATCCTGAATCAGACCAATCACACCTACGGTTTCCTCCAGCTCAACCGTGACACCATCACAGAAGTGATGGTACTTGATGCCAACGGTGACCCGGTCAGCAGTTATGACGGCCAGATCTGCACCTCCCACTGGTATGGCGCGAGCAAGCAGCAAAGCTGCCTGAATACGGTGGAAGCTGTTTCCGGGCTGCTGGGCGACCTGACAGTCAACGGCTACTATTCCATCGGGATGGACGAGATCGCGAAGCTCAATCATGTGATCGGCGGAGCGACCGTAACGATAGAAGATGATTTTTCCAAAGTGGATCCCTCTCTCGTCATGGGAGAGACGATAACGCTCACGGATGAACAGGCTTACAACTATCTACATGCCCGCATGGACGTCGGAGACGGAGAAAATGAATCCCGGATGCGCCGGCAGAGAACCTATATGGAAGCGGTCTATGACAAAGTGATCGACCGCGTGAAGTCAGAAAAGAACTTCCTCAAAGACATCACGGATTCCCTGGGAGATTCCGTCACCACCAACATGAACGGCGATGATTTTGGCCAGATCCGGGAGACGTTCCAGGACGGTAAAGATCTTGGGATCCATATTCCGGAGGGAGAGACCACGGTCGGTTCCAGGCTGGATGACGGCCTGCAGCATACCGAATTCTATGTGAATGAAGCATCGCTTGCAGATATTATGGTGCAGCTTTGCGACCTGAAGGTCGATGAATTTTCTGACTGGAATGGCCTGGAGGCAGAGACTGAGATCTGGTAGGAACTGTTCATGAGTCACTTTTGTGGATGTGCAGAACTTCTGATTGAGTTGAAGTTCACACCAATGAAGGAGTCACGCAGACACTCGTGCCATGGGGAAACCCCGGCACAGGCCTGCTGCTCATATAACGCAAGGATCCCCTCTTCTTTCCAGAAGCACAGACGTTTTTGGTACTGGCGAAAGAAAGATTCTCCGGAGCTTTGCGCATATCAAAAAACAAAGGAAAGGAGGTGAATACACAATGTATATCAAGAATAAGCTCAGCGCTCTTCTTCTTGCTGCAGTCCTGTCTGTTTCGGCAGTCGCTCCGTCGTTTGCTGCCAACAGCAGCCCGACAGGCGGCGGAGGTGGCGGCGGGCTGACATATGTCACGACCCCTGAAACCGAAACGCCTGCTACTGAAACGCCTGCTGCTCCGGTTCAGCCGGAAGCTCCCGAGACCTATGTGATCGCACATCCAAATGTGAACACAACAGTTGAGGGTTGGGCGAATGGCACCGGCGTGAAGGTCACGAAGGTTAAGGTTACCGGGAAGAAAGCTCTGATTACTGCTAATGTTATTTCCGAAAAGGGGAATACTTATTCTGTAGATGAGATCGCAACTGGAGCGATTAAGAAAAAGTGTAACAAGGTTACAATGTTTCTTACCGGAAATACAAAGGTTCGTGCGAGCATCGCAAAGTCAAAAAAAGCGAGACAGACGAAGAAGTTTGTGATCAAGGCGAAGAAGGGCGAGAAGCTGAAGGCAACGCAGTTCAGCAAAAAGGCATTCAAGAAATGCACCGGCAAGATTATTGTCTATGCCAGCGCGATGACCAAAAAGGAGTTCAAAAAGCTCGTAAAAAGGCTTAAGAAGGGCGGCTTCAAGGGCCACATCGTCTATAAGGAATGATCTTATGTGTCATACTGATCAGTCCATGAATGCCTGAGCCTCGGCAGTCGTTCTGACCGCCGGGGCTTTTTCAAGCCATCACATCAGAATCTTCCGGGGATTCGTTTCAAACAGCATCTTAGCCGCCTCTTCCCCGTATCTTTTCCGGATCAGAGAACAGCATTTCTCCAGATGCGGCGCCCGCTCATCCAGGTCATGGGCATCACTTGCGACGTAATCCACGAGTCCAAGATCCAGCAGCTTTAAGGCGCATTTTTTCATCCCCCGCCCATCCAGACCAAGAACAGAATCCGCGTTGACCTGAATCTGCGCGCCCTGATGGATCACTTCCTCCGCCAAACGCGGCCTCCTCTGAAAGACTTCATAGCGTTCGGCATGGGCAATGATCGGCCTCCATCCTCTCATAACGAGTTCTTCCGTATAATCCAGAATCCTGGCCAGATCCGAGGTATAAGAATACTCAGTGAGCACGTAATCCGAATCCGCGAGGGTATGAACCCTGCCACTTTCCAGGTGGGAGAAAATATCATGGTTTACATGGTATTCGCATCCGGAAAACAAAGTGACATGTCTGCCCGCGGCATATGCGGAAAGCCTGGTCAATGCGTCCTCAATCCGCTGCACAGGATAAGAAAACATCTGATGCCTGTAATGCGGCGTTGCAATGATTGCGCTCACGCCCTCGTCCGCCAGGCAATCCACCATCCTGCAGCTGGTTTCATAATCAGGCGAACCATCATCTACCCCGTACAATATATGACAATGAATATCAATCATGGCATTCTCTTTCTATAAAGTCTTCCTGAAAATGGTTCATTATGCGCAAGCCGGCAAACAGTTCTTTCTTTCCCTCCCAGTATGCTTTCATGGTGGAGAGAAGAAGACTCTTCCCAAACCGCCTCGGACGGCTCAGAAAATAGGGCTTGCCTTCATGAACCAGACGATAAATATATTCTGTTTTATCCACATATTGGTAACCATCATTCCTGAGGCCTTTAAAACCCTGAATTCCAATCGGAAGCTTTCTTGTCATCGCCCTTTCCTCCTTCTCCTATTTTAGTATCGGCATTTACGCCTTAAAATCAAGTATTGTTTTTGCTTTTCCAATCTTTTATGCAGTATGGTTACAGGTCACGCCCCTGCCAGCAGGCGTTACCTGTAACGCAATATGCGAACCGGTGAGATGTGATCGCCAAAAGCCCCGACAGCCGATCTGACTGCCGGGGCTTATATCCTCTTCTGTATGGATCATTGGCCTGCCGCCTTTATTTCACGAACTTCTCCGCGTAATGACATGCGACCAGATGGTTCGGCAGCAGCTCTCTCAGGGCCGGTTCCTCCGCGCGGCACTTGTCAGTCGCGTAAGGACATCTCTGGGCGAACCGGCAACAGGGCTTCGGGTCGATGGGGGAGGTCAGCTCTCCCTTCAGCACCATCCTCTCATGCTTCACATGTACGTTCGGGATCGGGATCGCGGACAGGAGCGCCTGGGAATACGGATGAATCGTATCCTTGAAAATGCGGTCCGCGCTGCACTTCTCGATCATCTGCCCCAGATACATGACCGCAATGTCATCGGAGATATGCTTCACGACCGACATATCGTGGGTGATGAACATATAGGTCAGTCCCCTCTGCTCCTGCAGATCCTGCAGGAGGTTCAGCACCTGTGCCTGGATGGACACGTCCAGTGCCGATACCGGCTCATCGCAGACGATGAATTCCGGATTCAGGGAAAGCGCGCGGGCAATCCCGATCCTCTGGCGGCGGCCGCCGTCAAGCTCATGGGGATAGGCATTCTCCAGCCTCTTCGCAAGGCCCACCAGCTCCATCATCTCCCGCGCCTTCTCCGTGACCTGCGCCTTGGAGAAGCCCTTGTTATGGATCTTGATGGGTTCCTCGATCAGCTGCAGGATGCTCATTCTCGGATCCAGCGACGCATAGGGATCCTGGAAGATCATCTGGATATTGGCACGATACTTCTTCTTGAACTCCTTCAGGGAAATGTTCGCGATATCCGTATCCTTGAACATTACCTCGCCGGAGGTAGGCTGATGCAGGCGCATCAATGTCTTTCCAAGGGTGGACTTGCCGCAGCCGGACTCGCCGACGATGCCGATCGTCTTGCCCTTCTCGATGTTGAAGGTCACATTGTCCACAGCATGCAGAAGCCCCCTCGGAGTCTGGAAGTACTTCTTCAGATTCTTTACTTCAAGCAGATTCTTAGAATCCATG
>CAMJIC010000160.1 GCA_946405675.1 uncultured Clostridia bacterium | reverse complement strand
TATTCCCTCCCAGCTTTTTCACGCGTCCCATCAGCTCATCGTTCAGCAGGCACTGGGCAGCCCCCGGCACACGTGTCGCAAGAACCATATCCACAACCTTCATATCCGTGGTAAACATGGTGGCCTGAAGACCTTCCAGTGCCATGGACTGCCAGGAACGGGTGGAACCGCCGACAGCGATCAGTCCGGCAAGACGCTCCTTATGCTCGATCACGCCAATCGTCTCAAGAAATGCGGTCTCATACGCAAGGCTTCTCTGTGCAAACCGAAGATAATTCGCACATGGCATCAGGTCATACGTCGGAATCGCATAAATGACCGCATCCTGCGCGAGCATCACATCCATGATCTTCTTCTTATCATCCTTATCATCTAGGACACAGCCGGCAAACTTCCCTTCCGACATCGCCTTGGTACATGCGGTACACCCTGTGCAGTCCAGAACCTTATAATCTCTGAGGTTGATCATCGTCACCTCAGCACCTGCTGCCTCACAAGCCATCAATGCTTCCTTGAGCAGCAGCTCCGCATTACTGTTTTTCCTTCCTGCCGCAACTCCCATTACTTTGTAAGCCATCCTATCGTCCTCCTTGCGATAAAGTGTTCCAGATGAAATGTGACCGATGATTACCGCTATGATAGTGTTTTAAACAACCGCTCCTATAATTTTAACAGCTGCCTGCCTCTGCTACTATCACCAATCCACAGGTTTTTAGTTGTTTACACAACAAATTATCACCTATATGTTGTTTATATATCTCAAGGTAGAAAAGACATGCGCTCATTCTCCCCTCTTCCATGATACGCTGCGGTTCAAAACACTTCCCCGCTCTCATCAAAAAAGCTCATGCCATTCAGACATGAGCCACATATCATTTTACAAAAGTGCACACAAGATCCCCCACCGGCTTCTCGATCAGAAGGGATGTCACAAATCCCACGATATGCAAGACCGGATAGGTACGGAACCAGATGCTGAAAATATCAGAAACCAGCCCGCAGTTGATCAGCGCGATCGTAAAGCTGATGATCGTAACGAAAATTGCGTTAATGATAAAGACTCTTACCACCTTATGCGCAAGGGATCCGTCCTTCAGGCCGATCCCTCCGGCTGCCGCCCGGCCGATCTTCTCAACCGGAATGATCAGGCCGGCAATATAGTTAATGGAAAATGCCTCGAACATCCCCACAAGATACAGCCCCGTATCCTGAAATCCTCCGCCCAGGATCGTGGCGGCTGAGTTGATCACGAACGCCAGGACCAGATCCTGGACCAGCACCATCATCTGAATCTGTTTTTTTGTCATTCCATCCTCCATTCCGCCGCCCGGCGGCGCACATGCTTTATGATTTCCTGCAGGCATTCGTAGCGCATGTAGCAGCGATCGGCGTCATGATGAAGGCAACGATATACAGAATGATATACAGCGGAATGAAGGTCGCCATAAAGGAACCCCAGACAGCCGGGAAGTTGAACTCCACCCCCGGGACATTCTTCGATGCCACGAAAAGGTTGAACGCGGACAGAGGCAGGCCGATGCCAAATGTAAAGATCAGGCAGACCGGAAGGCCGCCTACCAGGTTCTCTGCGATCGTATGAGGCTTGATCCTGAACAGACCGGCGAAGCCCGCGGAGATCAGCGGGATCGGCAGGATCACATTGATCAGGAACGCAAGGATGAACCCGATTGCAATATTGGACAACAGGTTCGGAAAGAATACAAGCGGTGCCTTATTCAGCAAGGTTGCCGATATTGACATGACGATCGCCATCGGCAGATCCAGTACGATGTTGAAGATAAGTACCCACTTAAAGCTTGGTTTCTGCATAACTCAGACTTCCTTTCTATCATATGCTGTGCCTGTCATGTTCCGGTAGGCACCATCCAGCTTCCATCGTTGAGTATAACAATCTATTCTTGTTCAAACCACCAACAATTTATGTAGTGAAAGTTGTATATACAACATACCATATCAAGAATGTTGTATAAGGACGGAAAAGTCACATCTTCTAAAAAACTCCGCAGAGGAATCTCTTCCGCTGCGGAGCATATTTTCTTTTTGCCCTTCCGTGCCACACGCAAACCACTTCGTGTTCTGCCCGGAGCATACCCTGCACAGAATACATGATGCTCTGCACAGTCCAACCCATTATGATATTATGCGGTATCTGTTCAGAACAGGTTCTGAACAATTTACATTATGCGTTCTTCACGAGCCTTACCGTCTCGCGGCAGATCGCCAGCTCTTCATTGGTCGGAAGGACGATCACCTTCACCCTGGAATCCGGGGTCGATACGACAAAAGTCTCGCCTCTCTTCTTGTTGGCTTCTTCATCCAGGGTGATGCCCAAAAATCCCAGATATTCCAGAACCTTCTTACGGACGATCCCTGCGTTCTCGCCGATCCCGCCTGTAAACGCGATCGCGTCCACGCCGTTCATTGCCGCCGCGTAGGATCCGATGTACTTTGCAACCCTGTAGGAAAACGCGTCGATGGCAAGGCCGGCAGCCTCATTTCCTTCATTCATCGCATCTTCCAGATCACGGAAATCCGAGCTGAGATTATTGGACAGCGCCATGACACCGCTCTTCTTATTCAGGATCGTATTCATCTGTGCCGCAGTCAGATTCTCGTGGCTGCACAGATAATCAATGATCGCCGGATCCAGGTCGCCGGAACGGGTTCCCATGATCAGGCCCTCAAGCGGGGTCACGCCCATGGAGGTGTCAACACATTTGCTGTTCTTAACGGCGGTAATACTCGCGCCGTTGCCCAGATGCGCCACGATAACCTTGGAATTGTCCGGGTCCAGGTTCAGATACTTGATGGTCTCCTTCGATACAAAGCTGTGAGAGGTTCCGTGGAAGCCGTAACGGCGGATATGGTACTTCTCATAGTACTCGGTCGGGATCGCATAGCGGTATGCCTTGGCCGGAAGCGTCATGCCGAAGGAAGTATCCATGACTACGACATTCGGCTTGCCTGGCATGAGCTTCATGCAGGCATGGATTCCCATCAGGTTCGCAGGATTGTGCAGCGGCCCAAGGTCAGAAGCCTCTTCAATCGCAGCGATCACATCATCATTGACCAGAGCGGATTCCGTCAGCTTCGCCCCGCCATGCAGGACACGGTGGCCGATCGCCTCAACCTCATCCAGGCTCTTCAGGACGCCGGTCTTCGGATTGACAAGCGCATCCAGTACCATCTGGATTGCCTCACTGTGGGTCGGCATCGGCGCTTCTGTGATCTCCTTCTCGCCGCCGGTGGGCTGATAGACCAGGCGGCCGTCCAGGCCGATGCGCTCACACAGTCCTTTGGCTTCGATCTGCTCCGTATCGGAATCAATGACCTGATATTTCAGGGAGGAACTTCCGCAGTTGACTACAAGTACTTTCATTCGTTTCTTATCTCCTTCTTCATGTGATGGAAAATCTGTATAGGATGGATAATCGTTACTCCTGTCGATTGCTTTAGAAACAATTCCAGCAAGTCAGGCCTTCTGCGCCTGAACCGCTGTCATGGCGACCACGCCCACGATATCGTCCGCATAGCAGCCTCTGGACAGGTCATTGACCGGCATGGAAAGCCCCTGCAGAACCGGACCATAGGCGCCGGCCTTCGCCAGTCTCTGGACAAGCTTATATCCAATGTTTCCTGCTTCCAGGCTCGGGAAAATAATCGTGTTCGCGTGTCCCGCGACATCACTGCCCGGAGCCTTCAGGCTGGCAACCGACGGGACGATGGCTGCGTCAAACTGGAGCTCACCGTCCACCTTGATCTCCGGATGGCTCTCCTTGACAAGCTTCACCGCCTCAGCGACCTTGGTAACATCATCATGCTTGGCGCTTCCCTTGGTCGAATAGGAAAGCATCGCGACCTTGGCTTCGGCTCCGATAAACGCTTCGAAGGACTGGGCGGACAGAATCGCGATCTCAGCCAGCTTCGCGGAATCGAAATCAACATTCACCGCGCAGTCAGCAAAGACAAATCTTCCGTTCTCGCCAAACTCGCAATCCGGCACGTCCATGACAAAGAATCCGGAAACGCTGCTGATGCCGGGCTTTGTCTTCAGGAGCTGAAGTGCCGGACGGATGGTATTGCCGGTGGAATGGCAGGCACCGGAGACAGCTCCATCCGCATCGCCGCACTTGCACATCAGGCACGCATAGTACATATAATCGCTCATCATCTGCTCTTCGGCCTTCTCAGGGGTCATCCCCTTCTTCGCACGAAGCTCAACAAACTTATCGATATACTTCTGGCGGTTCGGATCCGTCTTCGGATCAATCACCGTGATCCCTGTCAGGTCAAAATCCCCCTTGTTCGCCGCGATCTCCTCCGGGGTTCCGATCAGGACGACCCTGGCAATCCCTTCCCTGGCAATCTTAACCGCAGCCTCATACGTTCTGCTGTCCATGTACTCAGGCAGCACGATCGTCTTGATATCCTTCTTCGCCTGCGCTTTGATGTCATCGATGAAACTCATAATCCAACTATCTCCTTTCCAGTCACAACAACCCTGAACTCCTGGCCAGACGGCCGTAATCCTGCATTGATCCAAACTGTTCCCATTATAACGTTATGCCTGGCTTCAGACAAGGACAAAAACGCAATGAATCCTCTGTCCCCCGCCTCATATCCATCGTATAAAAGGACAACGATTCAACAAACAGTCAAACAGAGATTGATTGTGAAAACAAATCCATCATAAAATCCACCATACAAGGAGGTTCCTATGAGAAGTAAAACAAAATCGGTTTCTGCTATTCTCCTGGCATGTATCATGATGATAAGCATCTGTGCCTTCGCCTTGCCTGTTCATGCGGCAAACAAGGTCCAGATCAAAAGCGGGACATACTCCGGAACCTTGATTGACAGTGACACTGATTGTGAATTGACCATTCAGAACAGCGGAAAGAAATGCTATGCTTCTTTATCCATCGTAAAGCTGTGCAGCATGGATGATCTGGTCGTAAAGCAGAAGAAAAAGAATATAATCACGATAACCGGATTGGATCCCAGTGAGAATCCGATCAAGTTTACGGGAACCATCAAGAAAAACGTGCTGACCCTTGTGATCAAGAAAACCACATGGAATTACCTCTCCAAAGGAGATACCTTTACGTTCAGGCTGAAGTAAGGATCTGTTACAGAATAACTTGTACATCTGACTTGTCCAAACGCTCATCTGCTGCGTTGGAAAGCCTCGCCGTAGTAAGATCCTTAAACGGAACGGTTCAGGACAGCCCGAAGCTGCTGCTGAGGGCATAAGAAAACGAAAATGCAAAGAAAGCTGCAAAGCAAATAATAAGCCCGCCGGCCGTCAGGTTTGCCGGTGGGCATTTTTTATTGCGGCGAAGCCAGATATCGTTCCATCTCCCCGGCAATCAGATACCACCTCTGGACTGTGTTCTCCAGAAAAAAATAATGATAAAAATAGAATCCCAGCAGGATCGCAAGGCCAAGCATAAAGGCCGCCCCGGCGATTCCCACCAGATCGGCATGAAGCAAAACCAGGTTCACAACGAACACCTCTCCCAGGACTACCATCACCGTGACAATGAGATGCACAAGCCTCTCATGCTGAAGCCACGCAATCTTCTCCCGGTGCTCCTCGAGCATCGCCAAAGTCACCTTTTTCTCCTCCAATGCCGTCTTCACTTCCAGCTCATGGCTGCGGCACCACTGCTTCATATTGATCCCAAAACTATGACCGTTCATGATTCTTTTCCTATAACTGTCCCAAACAGTTCCTGAACAGTTAGGATCTGTTACAGAATAACTTGTACATCTGACTTGTCCAAAC
>CAMJIC010000159.1 GCA_946405675.1 uncultured Clostridia bacterium | reverse complement strand
ATTGTTCAGGAGCCGCTCCACCGGCCGGCAGCCATAATTCTGCAGGCTGTCCCATACGTCATTCATTCCCTCCGAAACATGGATATGGAACCCGGTCCGTCCGTCATTGGCCGAAACCATCTTCTGGAAGGTCCTGTCAGAGATCGTAAACAGCGCATGTCCTCCGAACATGGCCTTGACCATGTCACTGTCTTCCTTTTCGGCAAAGGAAATGAAGTCAGCGTTCTCCCTGATCGCCTGATCACACTTCTCCTCCCCGTCCCGTTCCGATACCTCATAGCACAGGCAGGAACGGATCCCCAGCTCCTTTGCCACATCATGAATGGCGAACAGGCTTCCGGGAATCTCGCAAAACGAGGCATGATGGTCAAAGATCGTTGTGACTCCGTCACGGATACAGTCAAGGATGGTCGCATAAGCGCACGCTTTCGTCCCGTCGATCGTGAGATGGCGGTCGATCTTCCACCAGGTACCATCCAGCACCTCATAGAAGTTGGTCGGGTTGTTCCCGTCAATGGCCAGCCCCCTCGCCAGGCCGGAATAAATATGCGTATGCGCGTTGATAAACCCGGGCATGATCAGCTGTCCATGCGCATCGACAAACTCCGCGTCCGGGTATTTCTCCTTCATCGCTTCAAAAGGCCCGATCTCCCGGATCACCTCCTGATCGATCACGACAGCCCCATCCTTCCAATAAGGATTCTCACTGTCCAGCGTAAACACGCGTCCATTTCCCACCAAAAGCATAACCCTACCTCCTTGAAAATAGATTTTTGAAGCCTTACAATATTTCTGGTATCAATATAATTACCGGAGGATTCACAATGAAGAATACCGATCCTTTTGAATTCGCCAGAAGGCTCGTAAAGGCCCTGGCCGTTCAGTTTGGTTCCACCTGTGAGGTCGTTCTCCATGACCTGACCGGCGGAGATCTGAACCACACCATCATCGCCATCGAAAACGGGCATATCTCAGGGCGCGCAATCGGGGACGGCCCGTCGAAGATCGTCCTGGAAGCGCTTCATGACACACGCCAGGCTCACACAGACAAGCTTGCCTATCTGACAAAGACCAGGGATGGGAAGGTTCTGAAGTCGAGCACGGTCTTCCTGCGTGATGAAGAAGGAAAGACGATCGGCATCCTGGCGATCAATAACGACATCACGCTGACAGTAGCCTGCGAACAGGCACTCCACACATACAATACTTCCCTTCAGACCACAAAGGAGCCGGAGCCGATCTCAACCAATGTCGCAGACCTCCTTGATTCCCTGATCGACCAGTCGATCCACCTGATCGGAAAACCCGCCGCTCTGATGGATAAGGGGGAGAAGATCCGGGCGATCCGCTTCCTGAACGAGGCAGGCGCATTCCTCATCACAAAATCCGGTCCCAAGGTCTGTCAGGTATTCGGAATCTCAAAATACACGCTCTACAGCTACCTGGATGAAGCGAAGCAGTCTCCCGATCCGTCTGCTGATCCGGCCGGCGAACTGTAAACGGAACTGTTCAGGACAGATTCGAAACAGTTCCCTGCAGATCTCTCTTATTCTCATGATAAAACAAGTCAGGAAAATAGGCAATCATCCAAAGCCATTTTTCCTAACTTGTTTTATGATATCTCATATTCTTTTGTGTAGTATGACGAAAGCACTTCACCGGCGGATCCGCCTGTACCTGGTTTATCAGTCACCAGGCTCAGCGGTCATCCTCCGCTTCAGCAGAACTGAACTTAGCGGTTATCCCGCCAATACCGGTCTAACGGTAATCTTCCGTCTGCACCTTCTCCTCCAGCTCTTCCTTCAGGCTCCTTTTCCGTGTTTTGCCCTCAGGTGCCTTTTTCTGCGCCGATTTTGATCCGGAGCTCTTTTTTGCCCCGGAATTATCCTTCGATCCGGAAGTGCTTTTAAATCCAGCGGCATCTTTGGATACGGGAGTCTCCTTGGATCCGGAGGCGTTCCGCTCAGGGCTCTTTTTCCCGGCGGCAGGCTTTCTGGCGGCAGCCTTCTTCTCTTTTCCCGCAGAGTGCTTTTTCCCCTCCTGCGCTTCTTCCTCTTCCTTTACCGGCTCCACCTGTGTGCAGCGGAAGATGCTGATGCCCAGGGCAGGAACCGTGATCCGGATGGAATTTGGCAGTTCGTCACACTCCTCCTCGCGGGAATTCTTCACCCTGGGATTCACATGCCCGTCCCCGCCAAAGGTAACAGCATCCGAATTCAGGACCTCCTTGTACTTGCCCCTGAACGGAACCCCGATCTTATGGTTCTCATAGCTCAGGTTTGAGAAATTGACGACGACCAGGAGCGTCTGCTCCTCGATGGCCGACCGGCGCAGGAAGACCAGCATGTTCTCATTGGCAGAGATATTATTGATCCATTCAAAGCCCTCTGACGCATAATCGAGTGCATACAGGGCAGGATTCTCCCGGTAAAACTTCAGGAGCGCTGCACAGTATGACTGAAACTGCCTGTTTTCTTCCTCATCGAGCATATCCCAGTCCACTCCGGCATCCGGCTTCAGCGCGGCCTTCTGCGCGATCTCACATCCCATGGCAAACAGCTTCTTTCCAGGATGCACCATCATGTAGCCATACATGGCCCGAAGGTTCGCCAGCTTCGTCTTCTTTCTCCCCGGGACCCTGGCATACATGGAACCAAACTTCCCGCTGACCGCCTCGCAGTCAAAGGCCAGAAGGAAATCCTCGGAATAGTTATACACCATGCTGAATATCAGCTCCGAATGGTGCGCCCCGCGGAAAATCGGATCCAGCTGCATATATTCAATCAGGGAATCCTGGAATCCCTTGTTCCATTTATAGTCAAACCCCAGTCCTCCTTCCTCGACACAGGAAGTGACCATGGGCCACTGGGAGCTGTCCTGCGCAATCAGGACCGCACCGCCTGCCTCCTTATGGAAGATGGAGTCCAGATGCTTGAAAAACTCCACCGCATCCAGGTTCTCATTTCCGCCATACAGATTCGCCACCCACTGGCCGGGTCCCTTGCCATGGTCCAGGTAAAGCATCCGGGAGATATCCTCCATCCTCAGGCCATCGGCATGATAAACCTTCGTCCAGAAGAGCGCATTGGCAATCAGGAAATTCGACACCTCAGGTCTTGCATAATTATAGGTGAGCGTGCCGTCATAGGCATACAGAGACTGGCGCGGGTCCAGATGCTCATACAGGTTCGTCCCGTCAAAACCCATCAGTCCGTTCTGATCCCTTGAAAAATGTCCCGGCGTCCAGTCCAGGATCACGCCGATCTGGTGCTGGTGCAGGTAATCGACCAGGTACATAAAATCTTCGGGGCTGCCATAACGGCTCGTCGGCGCATAATATCCTGTCGTTGCAAAGCCAAGGCTGTTGTCATCGGAATACTCCATGACAGGCAAAAACTCCACATGGGTGTAGCCCATCTCACCGACATACGCGGCAAGCTCCCTGGCAAGCTCACGGTAATTCAGGAATTCGCCGCCCTCTTCACCGGGCCTTCTCCATGTCCCGGCATGAAGCTGGTAGATGGACATCGGGAGCGTCTTCGTATCAAGCTTCGAGCGTTCCTCCATCCAGGAAGCATCCCCCCAGGTATAGGAGGAAAGATCTACCGTGATGGAAGCAGTATCCGGACGTTTTTCACAGGCAAAGCCATAGGGGTCGCTCTTGAGAAATGTAAGGCCTGTGGAGGTTTTGATCTCATACTTATAAAGCTGCCCTTCTTCCAGCTCAGGAACAAAGAGCTCAAAGATCCCATATTCCTCCAGCTTCCTCATCGGAAGGACTCTTCCGTCCCATCCGTTGAAATCACCAACCAGGCTCACACGCACCGCGTTTGGAGCCCAGACAGCAAAGTACATGCCCTTCGTGCCGTCCACCGTGATCCGGTGGGCGCCCAGGTAATCATAGGCCTGATAGCAGATCCCGGCCTTCCACTTCTTCAAAGCCTTCTCCGGAATCTGTACATCATAATTATAGGGATCCTTCACCAGAACCACACAGTCATCCTGCGTGATCTCAAGCCGATAATCAGGGATCTTCTCTCCAGGGAGCAAAGCGGCAAAGAACCCATTTTCATCCACCGCCTCCATCGGTACGGACAAACCTTCCCCGGTTACGGCAACACTTTTCGCGGATGGGAGAAATGCCTGGACCAGGATTCCGCTATCTGTCACAGACGCACCCAGAAAGCTGTGCGGCTGGCTCTCCTCAGAGTACACGATCCCCTCAATCCGTCCCCAATCCATCAGATCATACAGTTCTTTGTTCATAGAAAGCACCCCCTGAAGTTGTTTGATTCGCACTGCGGCCTGCCGTAGGCAGCAGGCCTCCATACGCAATCACAGATCAACGATTGCGTTCCTTCCATGACAGCTCCTTGCCTGATGAGCTTTTTACCTGATCACTCTCACCCGCAGGACATCGCCTACGTTCCTGAGTTCTTCCACCGTTTCCGGCTTGATCGCGTCATCAATGTCGATCATGGTGTAAGCATACTCCCCGCGGCTGGTATTGGACATGTTCGCCACGTTCGTATAAGAGAGAATGTCCGCAAACTGACGGATCATGTGCTTCACATTCTTATGATAGATCGCGATCCTGTGCTGGGAGCGGCACTCGCCCATGCTGCAGGCAGGATAGTTGACGCTGTTGCGGATATTCCCGTTCTCCAGGAAATCCTTCAGCTGTTCGACAGCCATGACTGCACAGTTTTCCTCGCTCTCCTGAGTGGAAGCACCCAGATGCGGAGTCAGGATGACCTTGTCATGCCCGGTCGTCTTCGGATTCGGGAAGTCGCAAACATAGCAGGCAAGGCGCCCCTCATCCAACGCTTCCAGCACCGCATCCTCATCCACCAGAAGATCCCTCGCATAATTGACCAGGACAGCCGTCGGCTTCATCAGCGCGATGGCATCCTTGCCAATCATCTTCTTTGTACTGTCAAGAAGCGGAACATGGATCGTAATATAATCGCACTCCCTGAAAATGGTCTCCACATCATTGATGTGCCGGACGGAACGGCTCAGGTTCCAGGCCCAGTTGACGGAAATATAGGGATCATAACCATATACCTCCATCCCGAAATGTACTGCTGCGTTCGCAACCAGGTTCCCGATCGCGCCAAGCCCGATCACGCCGAGCTTCTTCCCGGAAAGCTCTGTCCCGGCAAATTCCTTTTTCTGCTTTTCGACATCCTTTTTGATATTCTCGTCGTCCGCGTTTTCCTTCACCCAGTTAACGCCTCCCACGATATCACGGGCTGCAAGCAGCATGCCTGCAAAGACCATCTCCTTGACGCCGTTCGCATTTGCGCCAGGCGTATTGAAAACGACGATCCCCTTTGAGGCACACTCCTCAAGCGGAATATTGTTGACCCCGGCGCCCGCTCTGGCGATGGCGAGGACGCTGTCATCGAGCGCCATCTCATGCATGTTCGCGCTGCGCACCAGGATCGCGTCTGCACCCTGGATCTCATCGGTTTTCTGATAGTTCGGGCCAAATGCGCTCAGCCCGTTTTCACTGATCGCATTCAGGCATGCATACTTGTACATAGCTGAAAATCTCCTTGTCTGTGCTGGATCCCGCTTCGGATGAATTCAAGATGATGTTATGAATGCAAAAGTCATTGAAACGGGACGCTTGTATCGCGAATTACGTCCGCGAGTATACCACCAGCGCATTCTTCACACAATGATAAAAATCTGTCAGGCATACTGCCGATTATTCTGAAGCTACAGGTTACAGGCCGTCCAGACGGCAGGGATGTAACCTATTACATTCTGAAGCTAAGGATCTGTTACAGAATAACTTGTACATCTGACTTGTCCAAACGCTCATC
>CAMJIC010000158.1 GCA_946405675.1 uncultured Clostridia bacterium | reverse complement strand
GCAGCCGGGGAGATAGCGGTGCCCTGTACCTGCAATCCGCTACAGCAGGGGTGATGCCGATCCGAGGCTTCTTGTTTGTGGAATAGCGCTTCATAAGCGGTGTTGACGTCTGGGTCCTGCGCAACAGATCTCTGCGAACCGTGTCAGGCCGGGAACGGAGCAGCACTAAGCAGACCCTTCTGTGTGCCGCAGGGCTGCCTGGATTGAGCTGGCTGTGGAGTAGGCGTCTGTAGGCAGCAGTCAAAGTGAGGCGCGCGGGAAGAATATGACAGGCAGTTCCCGAAAGGGGCTGCCTTTTTATATTATGCTTGTTCCACCGTGACAGATCCGAAAAACCAGGATACTATAAAAATCATGCGCCTATCGATGAGGAGAGTGTACATGGGGCACAGCCATACAGACATGCTGAAGAACTCAAAAGGAACTGCCGACATCAATCCTCCGGAACAGTTCCTCGCTGACCAAAAATATATGCGCGCAGCGATCGCCCAGGCGCGCAAGGCGGAAAAACTGGATGAAGTGCCTATAGGATGCGTGATCGTGAAGGACGGAGAGATCATTTCCCGCGGATACAACCGCCGCAATACGGACAGGAATACGATCTCCCATGCGGAAATGAATGCGATCCGGAAGGCATCCAGAAAGCTGGGGGACTGGAGGCTGGAAGGCTGTACCATCTATATTACGCTGGAACCATGCCAGATGTGCTCCGGCGCGATTGTCCAGTCAAGGATCGACCGGTGCGTGATCGGTGCGATGAATCCCAAAGCAGGCTGTGCAGGATCCGTCATGAACCTGCTTCAGGTAGCGCAGTTCAATCACCAGGTTGAAGTGACAAAGGGCATACTGGAAGAAGAGTGCAGCAGCATGCTGAGCACCTTTTTCCGGAATCTGAGAGCCCGGAAGGATACAAGTGAAAGGTTAAATTGAAAATAATTCTTGAAATCGCCCGGGAATATGTTACAATGACTAAGTCCGTTCCAGAGGTGGCATGGATGACGGACAGCATTTCAGCATACCATATGGAGAGATATCGAAGTGGTCATAACGAGCCGCACTCGAAATGCGGTCGTCCTTTTTGGGCGCGTGGGTTCGAATCCCACTCTCTCCGCTCTGAAACCCTTGATTTTTCAAGGGTTTTTCTTTTGTTCGTATTGCAATTATGTGCTGCGTTAAGCTGTATTTTCGCAGTACGGCGTATCGCGGCAGCATCATGGAGAAGAAGGAACGGTTTCAAGGAAAAAAGGAGGCAACGGTGAGGGTACTGATTATTTATTACACCCAGTCAGGAAACACCCAGGCAATCGCCAGGCAGATTGCCAGAGGCGCTGAAAGCGCCGGCGCGGATGTGACGATGCTTCGCCTGAAGCGGGCAACCTATGAAATGATGGAAGAATATGACCTGATCGGGTTCGGTTCGCCCACCTGGAAGGCAGATACGCCGAACATGCATGCATTTATTGATAAGATGCCATATCAGAATGGGAAGCATTGCTTTGCTTTCAATACACATGGGACACTCCCGCATCTGTATTTTCCTATTGTGATCCCAAACCTGAAGGTTCACGGATTGCTGCCGATCGGATATAAGGGATGGTATGGAGATGTGAATATGCCCGGCATGCCAAAGCCATATTACACCATGGGGCATCCGGATGAGCAGGATCTGGCGGAGGCAGAGGCGTTTGGACGGGAGATGGTGGAAAACAGCAGCAGGATCAGGGCCGGAGAGACAGACCTGATCTATCCGGATCCTGAGATGAACGACAAAGTTTTTGAGCAGGCAATGATCTGTTCCAACATGCTGCTATGCCCGACGAACCCTCAGGGGGCATTTATCCGGGATCCGGAAAAGTGCCATTATCCCCAATGCCATGTCTGCATGGACAACTGTACAATGGGGTATATTGACCTGTCCAAAGACCCTCAGGTTTTCGGGAACCGTGGCGACCGTTGTGACGACTGCCATGAATGCTCCTATTGTTTTATGATCTGCCCCTTTGGCGCGATCTATACAGAAGACCCCAATCAATTCGAAAAAGACAAGGGGATCCGGCACAGGAACTTTGAAGTGATGCTGGACCGGGATGAGGCGGAAGGCACATTTCGCCGCCATATTCCTGCCGATGAAGTGGGATTTGACACACCATATATCTACTGGCATCCCAAACGGCCATATCTGAAGGTACCGAAAGAAGAGTAGGGGCAGGAAACCGGCTGAATGCCGGACTGGAAGATCTGGCGGGAGGAAGATCTGGCGGAAGGATGATCTGGAGAAAGGAAGCTGGGAGATAATCATCATGGACAGCATAGGAAAGACTGGATTGGTGCATATCTATTATGGAGACGGAAAGGGAAAGACGACCTGCGCAATGGGACTGTGCCTGAGGGCGGCGGGTGCCGGCAGGAGGGTGCTGATTTACCAGTTCATGAAGGATGGATCCGGGAATGAGTGCAGGCTTCTGGAGGCATTTCAGAATGTGGGCATCGCGACGCCGAAGCGCCCTGTCAGGTTCAGCTTTCGCATGGATGCGGAGGAAAGGGAAAAAGAACGGGAGTATTACCGCATAGAGTTTGAACGGATCAAAGAATGGGTATACAGGGATCCGGCTGATGTCCTTTTTTTGGATGAAGCTCTCTACGCGGTTTCCGGAGGTTTCCTGAGAGAAGAGGAACTGACTGATTTTCTGGATCACCGTCCTGATGGGCTTGAGGTGATCCTGACCGGCGGGGAGGCTTCAGATGCGGTAAAGAGACGTGCAGATTACATTTCCCGGATCTGCAAGGAGAAGCATCCTTACGACAGTGGGATTGCGGCAAGAGAAGGGATCGAATGGTGAGGAAAGGAGACTGGGGATGGCATATGTAATTACGGCAGTCGGTGCGGGCGGTAAGACAACTTACCTCAGGAAGCGTGCGGAGGAATACCTTCGGCAAGGGCTGCGTGTCGTGATGACGACGACGACGCATATCTGGCCGCCTGTCGATGCCACCTCCGGTTTGCCTGTCCCGGAAACGGCACAGATATCAGGGGTATCTTTTTTCCTGGAAAATGTTCAGAGTCAAGGGAACAATCTTTTTCCAAAGAACGTTCAGAGCGCAGAGAACACTCCCTTCTCGGAAAATGATCAGAACGCAGGAATTTCATTCCTCCAGGGAGAGGATCAGACTATACCAGGTACATCTTCCCAGGCAGGATCTGAGGAGGCCGCCATGCGGTTTCCTGGGGCTGCCCTGAACCTTCCCGGGCAAGCACTGGTCTATGCAGGGAAGAAGGAGCCTTCCGGGAAGCTGTCTTTCCCGGGGGAGGAAGCGTATCAGGAGCTTTGCAGGATTTTTGATGTTGTGCTGGCGGAAGGCGACGGAAGCCATTGCATGCCGGTGAAGATACCCGGGCAGACGGAGCCTGTGATTCCGGAGCATACAGATGAGATCGTTGTCGTCATGGGGGCGCATGCGGTTGGGAGAAGACTTGATGTTGTCTGCCAGCGTTATGCCCGAAACCCGCAGCTGATTTACAGAATGAATCTGTCGGATCTGGACGGCCGGGCGGATGCGTCTGAACCAAAATATGTGACAGAGGACATGCTGCGCGCGCTTGCAAGGCAGTTTTATATCGAACCGCTTCAATGCAGATATCCGGACGCAAGGATCCATTTTGAACTCAGCCGTATACCGCATTGCGCTGGCAGGACGGCGGGGGTGATCATGGCATCCGGCTTCGGGAGGCGTTATGGGGGAAATAAGCTTCTGGCTCCATATTGTGGGAAGCCTCTGTACCGGCATACGCTGGAGCAAGTGGCAGCCGCGCTTGGGAAGGAGAATACGATCGTGGTCACCCAGTATCCTGAGATCCGGGATGAGGTGCAGTCCATGGGGATCGATGCAGTCATGAACCCATCGGCCGATGAGGGGATCTGTGCGTCGATCCGGATCGGGACGCAGCGCGCCATTGATATGAAAGCGGACAGGGTGATGTTTTTTGTCGCTGACATGCCGGACCTGCCGACGGAGGAGATCGCCATGTTTGCCAGGCAGTTTGCAGGCAGCGGGAAATGGTATGGATGCATGGAATTCGGGGAAGAACATACAGCTACGAATCCGGGCGCATTCCGCCTGGACAAGGCAGCAGAAAAGCTCCTGCAGCTGACCGGCGACCGCGGAGCGATGCGGATCATGAAGCAGGAGCCCTGGAACATCTATTCTTATCAGATCGCCCCGGAATGGGCGAGGGATATCGATACGAAGGAACTATAGATAAACACTCATGCCAATGGATTCCTTTGCTGCACCGTAAATGAAAGCAGCAAACGACTTTCCAGGCAATTACCTGCACATCCTGCGTGCCTTTTCATCCGATGGCACAGCGCAAAAATCTTCACATAGAAGGTTAGGATCTGTTACAGAATAACTTGTACATCTGACTTGTCCAAACGCTCATCTGCTGCGTTGGAAAGCCTCGCCGTAGTTAGAATTCCTCAGCCTCCACAGGAACGAAGTCGAACCGCTTCACGTCAAAGACGCCCCTTGTGGAGATCTTCAATTCTGGGATGACGATCAGGCTCATGAAGCATAGGGTCATGACCGGTTCAACTTCGTGGCTGACACCAAGCCTTTCATAGGCGGTATCATGCAGCACCTTCAGGTGCTTCGCGACTTCTTCCCCGGGCAGGTCGCTCATCAGCCCTGCGATGGGCAGCGGAAGGGAGGCGATCACCTCACCGTTTTCCACCAGGACAAAGCCGCCCTCCTGATCGATCAGTGCATTGACGGCAGCATACATCTCTTCGTTGCTCACACCGACACAGATGATATTGTGAGAGTCATGGGCGACGGAAAGGGCGATAGCGCCCCTCTGGATCCCATAATCCTTCAAAAGACCAAGCCCGATCTTTCCTGTATTGTGGTGGCGTTCGAAGACGGCGATCTTCGCGACGCTCTGCGCCGGATCAAAGATAAAGTCGCCTTCCTCGTCCCGCCTGATATTGACGATTGCTTGCTTAGTGGTGACTCCATCCTTGACGATCTCAATGGCTCTGACGCGGTCGCTCTTCAGGTGCATCTTCAGCTGATCAACCGTGAAGGGCTTGACATGCATGGAACCGCGGACCGAGAAGATCGCGGCCTTGTCGTAGGAGGGCAGATATATGCCGTTCTCCGCAACCTTCTTTCCTTCAATAAATACTGCCTGTGCGCGGAATTCCTCCAGATTGTTAAACAGGACGATGTCGGCTCTTTTGCTGGGGGCGATTGCGCCGCGGTCCTCCAGCTTATAGCACTCCGCCGCGTTGAGCGACGCCATGCAGACAGCCATGACAGGATCTATGCCGGCCTTGACAAGCATTCTCAGATGGTTGTCGATATGGCCGTCCTCGAAGATTGTCTTCGGCTGGCGGTCATCCGAGCACAGCAGGCAGCGCTTGTAGTTGAAGGGAGTGATCGCCGGGATCAGGTACTGCAAATCATGACAGGCGGATCCGTCACGCAGCTGCACATACATGCCGCGCTGCAGGCGCTCCTCCATCTCCTTGATGGTGGAGCATTCATGATCGGTCTTGATTCCCGCGGCGCTGTAGGCGTTCAGCTCCGCGCCTGTAAGGGCGGGAGAGTGTCCGTCGATGACCTTGTGCATATTCTGGGCGACGAGAATCTTGTTCAGCGCTTCCTCGTCCTTGTTGATGACTCCGGGGTAGTTCATGAATTCTCCCAGACCCGGAACGTGCCGGTCGCCCATCGGCCACTGCATGTCAAATGCGTTCACGATCGCGCCGGAATCCTCCAGCGGTGTGGCCGGAACGCAGCTGGGGATCATGTACCGGACGGAGAGTTCGGTCTTCTCCGCTGCCCGGATCATATAGTTGA
>CAMJIC010000157.1 GCA_946405675.1 uncultured Clostridia bacterium | reverse complement strand
GGAGGTGCTGGAAGACTTCCGGATAATCCAGGCGATACCGGTGGAAGGGATCCAGTATGCTGTGCATGGTCAGGATGACTGGAAACCATTTGATAATGGCAGTTTCTGGAGTGAAAACGGGCAGGAATGGGTTGATTTCCGGTTTCATGTCCGCGTGCCGGAGTCTTTCCGGGATCAGACCGTACTCAGTGTACTTACAGGCAGGGAAGCGGAATGGGAAGCTGTTAATCCGCAGATTGTTGTATGGGTGGATGGCCGGATTGAGCAGGCGTTTGATACAAAGCACCATGATCTGGTTCTGGCCGATCATCCGGCTCATGAGAGGGATTATGACATTCTTTTCGAAGGATATGTTCCTGTGCATGAGGGGATCGAAACTCCTGCGCGTCTTTTCGTTCAGCTGAAAGATATCAACATAGAAGTGGCGGGCCTGATATATGATATCCGTGTTCCCTGGGAAGCAGCATGCCTGTGCCCGGAAGGCGAGCGCGACAGGGAGATGACGCTGGGGATTTTGTCAGACGCTCTGGACATGCTGGATCTCAGGAATCCTCAGAGTGAGGAGTTCAGCCTGTCTATTGCACGAGCCAGGCGTTTCTTGCAGGCGGAGTATTATGACAGGCGCAAAGAACTGAAGGCGGAGGCTGTTGCGGATTGTATCGGCCATACGCATATTGACTGTGCATGGCTGTGGGATCTTCACCAGACCCGTCACAAGGCGATCAGATCCTTTGCGAGCATGCTGAAGCTGATGGATCGTTATCCGGACTTTCGGTTCATGAGCAGCCAGCCGCTTCTTTATCAGTTTGTAAAAGAGGATCAACCGCAGCTTTATGGGCGGATCAAGGAAGCAGTAAAAAGAGGTCAGTGGAAACCGGAAGGCGGCATGTGGGTGGAAGCGGACTGTAATATTCCTTCGGGGGAATCCCTGGTGAGGCAGTTTCTGCACGGGCAGGAGTTCTTCCAAAAGGAATTCGGAAGCAGGACACGTATCCTTTGGCTGCCAGATGTGTTCGGTTACTCTGCCGCGCTTCCGCAGATCATGAAAAAATCAGGCATAGACTATTTTATGACCTCCAAGCTGAGCTGGAGCGAGTTTAACCTGTCTCCGTATGATACTTTTTTGTGGAAAGGAATTGACGGGACACAGGTGCTTACTCATTTTACCCCATCGAGGGATGCTTCCTCTGACTACGAATCCCATCTGGATCTGGCATGGTTTACCACCTACAACGCGATGCTGACGCCGACCCAGGTCAGGGGCGGATGGCAGCGGTTCCAGCAGAAATCACTGGACAGCCATTTTTTGGTTTCCTATGGATTCGGGGACGGTGGCGGAGGCCCTACAGACTGGATGGTGGAAAATGCCAGGCGAATGTCGGTGCCTCATCCAGGTACGCCTGCAGTGCGCCAGTGTATGCCAGACACCTTTTTTGAGGAATTGGAGAAGCGGGTTCTGGATCGGAGGGATCTTCCTAAATGGAGCGGTGAGCTCTACCTGGAATATCACCGGGGAACCTATACCGCGATGGCGCGAAATAAGCGCTTCAACCGCAAGATGGAGCTTGCGCTTCGAGATGCGGAGCTTTTGTGCAGCTATGCACATGTGGCCTGCGGCATGAAGTATCCGGCAGAGGAATTGCATGAGATTTGGGAGACAGTTTTGACTCTGCAGTTTCATGATATCCTTCCCGGATCATCCATCAAAAAAGTATATGATGACGCATTTGTCATGTATACGGATGCCATGTCGAAAACAGAGGACATCCGATTAGCGGCTCTGCAATTTCTTTCAGGCAGATACAGGGGAGATCTGTTTGCCTTCAATTCTCTCTCGTGGTGCAGGGATGATGTCATCTGGTTCGAAGCACCGGAAGGAACCCGCGCGATACAGGATGAGAATGGCATATTATCCCCTGTGCAGTTTGTAGAAGGAAAAGCGTGCTCATATGTGAAAGGACTTCCGCCTTTGTCCGGCAAGGCATTTTGTTTCGTGCGGGATAATGACACGGATACATGCCGGGATCTGCGTCCTGCAGGGAAAGGCGCGGATGCCTCTTCCATGAAATATGAGGATGCTTCTTCTGAGGAATATGCAGATGCTTCTTCTGAGGAATATGCAGATGTCTGTTCAAAGACAGGCACCGTACATGCTGACAGGCATGGGTTTGAAACGCCTTTTTTCAAGGGGACATTTGATTCTGCCATGCGTATTACATCGTTGATTGACAGGCGCAGCGGCAGGCAGTTATGCAGGCCGGGACAGGCACTGAACCGGATTGTCTGCTATGAAAACCGCCCGCATAATTATGACGCGTGGGATATCAACATATACTATGACCGGAAAAGCTGGGAAGTGACGGATGTCAGGGATGTGACTGTGGTTTCGGAAGGGCCGGTGCAGGCACGCCTCCGAGTCCATTACAGATTCAACCACTCGGATATCTGGCAGGATCTTGTTTTCTACAGGAATCTTGACAGAGTGGACTTTGAGACGACGGTTGACTGGAAAGAGGCACATTACATGCTGAAGGCACATTTCCCAGTGGATATTTTTTATAACGAGGCAACCTATGATATTCAGTACGCAAATGTCAGGCGGGCTACCCATAAAAACACCAGCTGGGATGTGGCCAGGTTCGAGGTCTGCGCGCATAAGTGGGCGGACGTATCGGAGGCAGAATATGGATTCAGCCTGATGAATGACTGTAAATATGGATACTCCGCAGATGAAGACAGCTTGGCCCTGACACTGCTGAAGTCTTCCACCTATCCCAACCCTGAGGCAGACCAGGAGACGCATCATTTCACCTACTCCATCATGCCGCATCCGGGAGACTGGCGCAGGGCGGACATTCCTGCGGCTGCTTATAAGCTCAATATCCCGGTTATGACCGTTGCCGGACTCATGACATCATCGCCTTTGCTTTCCTGTGCCCTGCCGCCGTTTGTCCGGACAGATAAGGAAAATGTGATCGTGGAGACGGTCAAACAGCAGCTGGATGGTGAAGATATCATTGTACGTATGTATGAATGCCATGGGGCACGTTCAGATGTGACTTTGACATTTGGAATTGAACCCCGGTCAGTAAGAACTGCGAATCTGCTGGAGGACGTGCTGGAGGATGTTAACCTGCAGGAGAACCATGTAAAACTTACGATCAGGCCGTATGAGATCATGACTTTCCGTGTATTATTCTGACAAGGGAAGAGAAACACATGATAGAAATAAAAGCAATAGCGGAAGATAATTTCATTGATGCATTTTCATAACTGTTCAGGACAGCCCGAAGCACTTAAAACATGCCTCATGAGTGGAGTGTGCTTATGTCTGCTTTCATTTACTCATAGTCAATGCTCACAAGTCAGATTTCAGAATTTGGTATGTGGCAGGCCTGTTTTTCAGTTTTTGTTCCACGTTTGTGATAGAATAGCATCTGAATCATGTGCCCTTGCATGTACTGCAACAAGGGAATCAGGCAATGCTTGAAGTTGCTGCGATACAGAGCAGGAACAGGAGTAAGTGAACACTTGCTTCAGGACAAAGAAGACTGAATTTGAACAGGCTGAAAGAAGTCAGAAAGGAAGATGTTATGAAACCGGAGATTATTGGTGAGAACTGTGGATACTGCCAGGGCGGGGAACTCCTTGCGAAATTTGGAATTAAGATCTGCGAAATGGATGTCAGCCAGCTGATCCTTTTCAAAGAACAGAGCAAACCGGGCCGCTGTATTGTTGCCTACCAGGATCATGTGAGTGAAATCGTGGATATCAGCGATGCGATGAGGAACCGGTTCTTCGCTGATGTGAACCGTGCGGCAAAGGCCATACACAAGGTATTCCATCCGGACAAGCTGAACTACGGAGCTTATGGTGACACGGGATGCCACCTTCATATGCACCTTGTACCGAAATACAAGGATGGTGATGAGTGGGGCGGTGTGTTCCAGATGAATCCGGACAAGGTATACCTGACCGAGGAAGAGTATGGGAAAATGATTCAGGACATCAGGGAAGCATTGGAGAACTGCTGAGAACATGAGACGATTGACAAGTGAAGACATCCGGATGTTGACCAGATTCCGGCACGATCTGCATCAGCACCCGGAATTGTCCCGGAAGGAATTCCGCACAACGCATAAGATCCGGGAGTTTCTGTCTGCCCTGCCGGGATGCCGGATCATCAGCCTTCCTGTTGAAACCGGTGTGGTGGCGCAGATCTCCGGCGGTCAGGGCTGCGGAGAGATCATGCTGAGGGCGGATATCGATGCTTTGCCACAGACAGAGCAGGTGGAGATCCCCTGGAAATCGACCGTTCCGGGCGTGATGCATGCGTGCGGACACGACCTTCACACGACAGCCCTCTGCGGGGCGGCTCTGATGCTTGCAAGAATGAAACAGGAGGGGAAGGATCTCCCGACGGTTGATCTGGTGTTCCAGCCGGCGGAAGAAGGAACGACCGGTGCGAGGATGCTGATTGATGCAGGGCTCTTTGACCGGATCCATCCGGATGCGTGCTACGGCATGCATAACTGGCCTTCTGTGGAGGTTGGCAGGGTAGTATGCCGGGAAGGAGCGCTGATGTCGGCGAAAAGGAACTTTGACATTATTGTCTATGGAGCCGGCGGGCATGGTTCCATGCCGCACCTGAATGTGGATCCTATCGTCTGTGCAGCGGCCATGATTTCATCTTTGCAGACGGTAGTCAGCAGGAACATCAATCCGCTGGAGGCAGGGATCCTCTCAATCAATATGATTGAAGGCGGGAGCCCTGCAAATCTTGTGGTAGATCAGGTCTGCATGAAGGCTACGGTGAGGTCGCTTTCTGAAGCTGTGCTGGACCGTATGATTGAGCGCGTAAAAGAGATTGTTGACCACACGGCCCAGGCATATGAATGTCATTCGGAGCTCATCTGGAAAGAGCGGATTCCGGCAGTACTGAATACTCCTGAGATGACCCAAAAGGCGGTTCGTTTTGCGGAAAGGAGCGGCAGCATATTGACGGATGCGGTGCCATCTCTTGCCAGCGAAGACTTTGCGCTGTACAGGGAGTATGTACCAAGCTTCTTTTTCTGGATTGGGAGCAGGGCGGCAGGTGCTGATATACATGAGCTGCATACACCGCGTTTTTTTGCGGATGACAGCGCGATACCGCATGCAGCGCAGCTGTATGCATCCTGTGCGGTCGGCCAGGAGAGGGGTTAAGCATATATGGGAGCTGATAAAGGCAAAGAAAACAGGATATCACGCGATCCTTTCCTTTGTAATACAGATGGATGGAGTGACTGAGGTTCGCCCGATCGAGACGCATCCGGAATTTGGAGTGGCTATGGATGCGGCGAAAAAGGAAGGGGTTGAGATCCTGTTCTTTCCGTGTCATGTGGAAGCGGATAGGCTGGAAATAATAGGTAAAGCGAATCGCAGTGCCTGAATGGAATGTGCGGGAAAGAATTCTATAAATCCTGGGCGGGAGCGGGTATGAGAAGAATAAGTGATTCTGTTGGAAAATATATGGCATGGATCGTATTGGCTATTGCAGCATTGGCATTGTTTTTGCCTGGAACATGCCTGTGGATACAGACACAGTGGATCAATTATCTTCTGATGATCATTATGTTTGGAATGGGTCTGACAATGAAGCTGTCAGATTTTGCTATCGTTTTTTTACAGCCGCGTGATGTCATTGTCGGATGTCTTGCACAATTCATTGTAATGCCTTTACTTGCATTTTCGCTTGGCCGTTTTTTCATGCTGAGTAATGAGCTCCTCGCAGGGGTGATTCTTGTCGGGACCTGTCCAGGAGGTACATCAAGTAATGTCATCACATATCTCTCAAAAGGGGATACCGCTCTTTCTATAGGAATGACAA